>JBEEHT010000038.1:0-95095 GCA_041167545.1 Verrucomicrobiota bacterium | reverse complement strand
CAGCGCGAGCTCTGTTCGGAATTGGGGCTGAAAGGCCGGGTGCTTATCGCGACGGAAGGAATCAACGGCACGCTCGCCGGTCCCCGCGGCGCCATTGAGCGATATACGGAAACGCTCAAGCGAGACGTGCGGTTTAGCGACATCACATTCAAGTTCAGCGCGGGTGATCCGGGCACATTCCCGAAACTCGTGGTCAAAATCCGGAAGGAAATTGTTACCCTCAACGCCGGGGAGCTGGCGCCCGATCGCGACAATCAGCTAAGTCCGGCGGCGTGGAAGGAGAAGATGGAGCTCGATCCGAATGCCGTATTGCTCGACGTGCGCAACCGCTACGAAACCGACGCGGGCAAATTCGAGAACGCGATCGTTTGCGAAATCGAACATTTCCGCGAGCTGCCGGGCTACCTCGAACAGCTCGAGCCGTTGAGAGAGAAGCACGTCCTGATGTATTGCACTGGTGGCGTTCGTTGCGAGAAGGCGTCGGCGCTTCTGCGTCAGCGCGGATTTCAGCATGTCCATCAACTCCAGGGTGGAATCGTCAGCTACCAGGAACAGTTCGGGAACGAACACTGGTTAGGGGAATGCTTCGTCTTCGATCAGCGGATGACCGTGAGGGTGGAACAGGGACTCAGGCAGATCGGGCGTTGCGCCCACACCGGAGAGGCGACGAGCCGGTTCGTGAATTGCCTCCACGATCCGTGTCATAAACTCTTTCTTGTCGCCGAAACGGCGGAGCGAGCGAATCCGGACCTTCGGCTTTGCCCGGAGTGCCTGGCCAATGGTTTGACCAGCGAAACGGCAGATTACCGGCAGTAGAATCGGCCGCCACCTCTTGCGGCAGGCCCACGGATAGCCAGCCGGCTCGATCTAACTAATCGATTTCCGAGACCGAGGTTGCCGAGACGTCGCACCCAAAATTGGTTTTTTGCCCCCAAGCCGTAAAGATAACTGGATTCTGCGCGGCACCGGATAGGAAGTTCACGGTCGTTACCGATTTCGCGGTCGTCGCCGGAGACGTACCGCCCGGTAGCAGTGGCACGATTGTTGGCTCCTGCCCAGGGAGTTGCTGAAGAATATTAAACGGGATGGTCGCCAGGTTATGCACGAAGAAGGATGGTCCGTTCGGGCCGCATTGCGCGTAGAGTTCGAATTCGCCCGTACTCACGAGGAAGCGTTGGGTGGTAAACGTGCCATTCTGAAGCATAGGGCCGCCACCGGCTTTCACGTGGCCAGTACCAGTACCTGTCCCGGGCGGGCCTGCCGCGCCAGTGTCTCCCTTATCGCCTTTATCTCCTTTGTCGCCCTTCACACCCTGGATCCCCTGCACGCCTTGATCGCCCTTGTCTCCTTTGTCGCCCTTCACGCCCTGAACGCCCTGTGTGCCTTGATCGCCTTTGTCTCCCTTATCGCCCTTTATACCCTGAACGCCTTGGATGCCCTGATCGCCTTTGTCTCCCTTGTCGCCTTTCGGTCCTTGCGGGCCGGTCACATTCCAACTGAGTGGGACCTCCGAAGCCTTGCACTCGCCCGGCCCATTCACGCGCCGCAACTGGCCATTGCTCTGTTGGTAACATGCATAAATCGTGTTGTTACTTTGGGCGAGAGCCGGGACTGAGGTGAGACCAACCGCCAAGGCGGTCAGGACGATCGATTTCAAACAAAAGCGGTTGTTGGATTTCATGGATTGTTTGGCAAAGATGTTTGTTTTCCCCGGGTGGACAGGTGGTGGAAGTGTTTCCGATTTCAACATAAAGAGTCCGCGCTGTCAAACCTGCCGGCCATGCTCGGCATCGGGAAGGGGGGACTCCACCATTCTTGTAAGGGTCGAATGGCTGAATGTGAACGCTCGGTTTTGTCATGACCGTGTTTCGCGGCGCTTACGTTTCGATCTGCCCGGCCATTTGTTGAATCTTGATGACGACAAACTCGGCCGGCTTGAGCGGGGCGAAACCGACGATGATATTAACGACGCCGATGTCGATATCACGTGGCGTGGTGGTTTGCCTGTCGCACTTCACGAAGTAAGCATCCTTCGGAGTGGTTCCCTGGAAGGCGCCCTTTCGGAACAGGCTCTGCAGGAAAGCGCCCACGTTCAGCCGAATCTGCGCCCAGAGCGGCTCGTCGTTCGGTTCGAACACAACCCACTTCGTGCCACGGTAGAGGCTCTCCTCGATGAAGAGCGCGGTGCGCCGGACCGGAATATATTTCCATTCGGAGCCGGCCTGGTCCGCGCCCGCGAGGGTGCGCGATCCCCACACAACTGGGCCCGCGACCGGAAAGCTGCGGAGGCAATTTATGGCGAGCGAATTCAACTCGTCATTTTCGGCGTCGGTCAATCGTACCACTAATTTCGGAACGCCTATCAGCGTCGCTTCTGTCCCAGCCGGCGCCTTCCAAACGCCACGATAAGCGTCCGTGCGGGCAAACACCCCGGCAACCGCGCCGCCTGGTCCGAAATCTTCCTTCTGATTATTGCGTTCTGGATTCGGTTGGCGCAGACGCGGGAAAAAAAGCGCGGCATTTTGCTCGTGGTACCGACGCCGAGAGCGATACCGGTTTTCGCCTGTTGGAAAGTGCGCCACGATATCGGTGGGTCGATTAAGAAAAGAGCGCGCCGCGCTTCGCAATACGTGGCGGCGGCAGAGACAACTTCTTTATCCAAGTCCAAGCCGAGAACGGTATGTTTGTAACCGGGGATGCAGAGCAAATTGAACAAGTCCGCTTGGTTCAAAGCGTAGAGACCTTTGTTCGAGGATTCCTTTCCGGCGCCAGTGAAGTCGCTCTTCCGGAGAGACCCGCCATCCGAGCGGTGAAGGCGCACAATCAGCGCCTCGGTTCCGCCGTTCACAAAAAAATCCCGCACGGCGAACCCGAGCGCATCCCTTCCAGAGTCCGCCGAAGCGCCGTTCGAAATCAGCGAAGCTGTGGATCGGGACGGGTGATTCAACCGGCCCGCGCCTGGCCCGCCCGATGAAGGCTGTGATCGAAGTCGGAACTCCCGTGATGACGCGAACACCACTGGGCTGTTCTTCAATGTGAACGCCCGGGAAACCGGGTGGAGGAGGCATTACGACCGTCTCACTTGCCGCGAGTCTTCGCTGGCGCATGACTCTTTGCCGGCTGGTATTTCCAATTCCGCGCCTTGCCTTCGGCGAGCCATTTGAGCGTGGTCGCCATTCGTTCGTTGCGCGTCTCCTCGCGTTTCGCTTCGGTGATCCATTCGAGATACTCGCGGCGATGACTGGGAGAGAACGCGTCGAAGGTCTTCCGCGCCTTCGCGTTTTTCTTCAAAGCGGCGGCGAAATAATCGGGGACCGGGATCGCTTCGCGCTTTTTCGGCGCCGTTCGTCCTGGCGCTTTGATGCCGGCGTCGTTGAGCGCGGCTGCCTTTTTCACGTAGCCGATAAGCGTCTTCTCGCTGGGCAAATCCTTGAGCGATTTGATGCAACCGAAGCTTCCCATCGCCGTTTTCTCCGTGGTTTTGTCGCTGTCGAAAACGAGCGACTCTTTCCAGAATCCAAACGCGCAATGTTCCTTGAACGCCGCCATCCCACACATCACGCCCTTGTAATCGAAATGGGGCATCGACCATTTGATGGTCTCCTCCACTTGTGGGCAACCGGCGTGCACCACTTTGCGCAAATGCTTCAGGATCGGTTTGGCGAAATCTGCAGATTTCGCGATGTAAGCGTCGATTCTGGGATCTTTCGTGGCCATGAAACTCCTTCGGGTTGGTTCGCAACGAGATTACAAGGCCGCAAAAGTTTTTGTCGAGTCGCAAGGCGGCGGAGAGTAAGCTGCCTTTCATGGCTGGCATCGTTGTCATTGTCGCTTATCGACCGAAGCCCGGGCGCGAGTCAGAACTGCTGGAGATTGTGCGGGGCCGCGTCCCCACCTTGCGTAATGAAGGTCTGGTGACCGATCGCGTGGCGGTGATCATGCGCGCGAAAGACGGCACGATCATCGAAGTCTCGGAATGGAAATCTCACGAAGCGATCGAGGAGGCGCACAAGAATCCTCGGGTGCTTGCGATGTGGGATAAATTCTTTGCCGTCTGCAATTGCGTGCCGCTGAAGACGGTCGCGGAGACAGAGACGATGTTCGCCGGCTTCGAACCGATCGCGGGGACGTAATCGTCGCGCGGAGTCGCACGTTCGACGAGGCGACCGGTGACTTAGCCGACTTGGAGGCGGTCCCGCGGCCGAGACCGCCTCCGCGGCCAAATCAGTTCCCGGTATTGTCGGCGCAATACTCGCTGATTGGCGAATCGACAGGTGTGGCCGACGCGTTATAAGCGAGCGCCTTGTAACAGACGACGTAGCCCTGTGGGATCCCGAGGCCCTCGTAGTTTGGATTGCCCGACGGATTGTAGACCGCCGAGCTGTGGGTCGGGTTAGAGGACGGCGGCGTCCAGTAATGGACCGTGTAATAGATGGTGCAGCCCGGGTCGCTGCTCATTTGCACGTAGAGCGAGCCGTAGTTTTCGCCATTGCTTTCGGTGAACTCAGGCCCCGAACATTGAGGCGTGGCGCGGGCGGTACTCGGGAATGTGAGAAACCCGGCTATCGCCAGGAGGAGACTAGTCGCTCCGAGACCGAGACCGATCAGGGCGCGAGGATTGAAGAACGCGGATTGCGCTGGGGATTTTACTGTCATGGGGTGGATCCTTTCGGTTGAGGGTGAAGACCCAATTCTGATCACGCATCTCGAACTTGCAAGGTAAAAGTGCGGTGGGCGTTTGAGGAAATTCGCCGCGGCCGAACAGGCTGACAACTTATCTTGAAATGAAGAAGGGGCGTCGCTATCTACACGAACGGATTCATCGGTTATGGCTCAAGTACAAACAACTACTGTGGCGCCGCGCGGTTTCGGACAAACCATGCGTCCGGACGTCTGGTGGGCTCAGCCGCTCCTCGTCTTCATCGGGTTGGGCGGCTTCATCGTTTATTCCACCTGGGCTGCCTTTCAGGGGAATCACTATCATTTCGGTCCCTATCTTTCGCCCTTCTACTCGCCGGAGATTTTTGGTGATTCACCGCACAGCTGGTTCGGTCCCAAACCCGGGTGGTGGCCCGGCTGGCTCCTGTTTTCGCCGGCTCTCTTGATTCTTTGGGCGCCGGGCGGATTGCGGCTCACCTGTTATTATTATCGCGGCGCGTATTACAAAGCGTTCTGGGCCGATCCGCCCGCCTGCGCCGTCGGCGAACCGAGGAAGACCTATCTCGGCGAACGTTCTTTCCCTTTGATCATGCAGAACATGCATCGCTATTTCCTCTATCTCGCGATCCTGTTTGTGATCGTGCTCGCCACGGATGTTTGGAAGGCGCTTTGGTTCGTCGATCCAGCTACCGGGAAAACATCTTTCGGTATCGGCATCGGCACTCTCGTTCTGGCGCTGAATGTCTATCTGCTGGGAGCATTCACGTTCGGCTGTCATGCCTTGCGCCACTTGATCGGCGGCTTTCGCGACCAGCTTTCGAAATCACCGACGTGCTATCAGGCCTATCGCTGCGTGAGCTGCTTCAATCGTCGCCACATGCTTTTCGCCTGGCTCAGCTTGTTCTGGGTCGGGTTCAGCGATCTTTACGTCCGCCTTTGCTCGATGGGCATCTGGCACGATTGGAGAATTTTTTAGCGCATGCCCGATCACGAAACTTTCGAGCACGACGTTCTCGTGATCGGCTCCGGCGGCGCCGGTTTGCGCGCGGCCATTGAAGCGTCGGCAGCCGGCGTCTCGGTCGGGATGGTTTGCAAATGTCTGCTCGGCAAAGCGCATACCGTGATGGCCGAAGGCGGGATCGCCGCCGCGCTCGCGAACGTGGACGATCGCGACAGCTGGAAGGTCCATTTCGCCGATACGATGCGCGGCGGGCAGTACGTCAATAATTGGCGCATGGCGGAACTGCACGCCAAGGAAGCGCCCGATCGCGTCCGTGAACTCGAAGCCTGGGGTGCCGTCTTCGATCGCACGCAAGACGGCCGAATTCTCCAGCGCAATTTCGGCGGCCACAAATATCCGCGCCTCGCGCACGTCGGCGATCGCACCGGCCTTGAGATGATTCGCACCTTACAGGACCACGGCGTCCATCAGGGCATCGAAGTGCACATGGAGATTTGCATCGTGGCGCTGCTGAAGGATGGCGAACGTGTCGTCGGCGCCTTCGGCTACGATCGCGAGCGGGGCCGGTTCAAAGTTTTTCGCGCGAAGGCCGTCATTCTTGCCACCGGCGGGGTCGGCAAAGCCTACAAGATCACGAGCAATAGTTGGGATTGCACGGGCGATGGACATTCGCTCGCCTATCATGCCGGCGCGGCCTTGATCGACATGGAGTACATCCAGTTCCATCCCACCGGAATGGTCTGGCCGCCCAGCGTGCGCGGCATGCTCGTGACCGAAGGCGTGCGCGGCGAAGGCGGGATCCTCACCAACAAGGAGGGCAAGCGCTTCATGTTCGATTTCATTCCGGACAACTACAAAGCGCAGACCGCCGACAACGAAGAAGAAGGCTGGCGTTACACCCAGGGCGACAAGAACGCGCGACGCCCCCCGGAATTACTCACTCGCGATCACGTGGCGCGTTGCATCGTCCGCGAAATCAAGGAAGGGCGGGGGAGCCCGCACGGTGGCGTGTTTCTCGACATCGCCTGGATCAAGAAAAAGCTGGGCAACTCGGAGGAGCATATCAAGCGCAAGCTGCCGAGCATGTATCACCAGTTCAAAGCCCTCGGCGACATCGATATCACGCAGGAGGCGATGGAAGTCGGTCCGACCACGCACTACATCATGGGCGGCATCCATGTGAATGCGGACACCCAGATGTCGGACGTGCCCGGATTATTTGCCGCGGGCGAATGCGCCGCTGGGATCAACGGCGCGAACCGGCTCGGCGGCAATTCGCTTTCCGATCTCGTTGTCTTCGGAAAACGCGCCGGCGAATTCGCGGCCAAGTTCGCCCAGGAAAATGGGCACGGAACAATTGATGAGGGCAAGCTCGCCGAACATGCGCAGGAGGCGTTGCGGCCATTCGAGAACAGCGCGGGCGAGAATCCGTACTCGGTCCAACGCGATTTGCAGGAGGTGATGCAGCACAATGTCGGCATCGTGCGGGAAGAAGGAGAGATGCTTGCGGCGCTCGATCACCTGAAGACATTTTGGGAGCGCGCTGCCAAAGTTGGTGTCATCGGCCATCGTGATTTCAATCCCGGCTGGCATACCGCGCTCGATCTGAAGAATCTGCTCACGGTTTCGGAAGCGATCACGCGCGCGGCTCTGGAGCGGAAGGAAAGCCGCGGTGCACAATTCCGCGACGATTATCCGGAGAAGGACGAGCGCTTCTCGAAAGTGAATTCGATTATCCGCAAAGCGGAAGACGGCACGATGGAAGTGGCGCTGGAACCGCTGCCAGAAATGCCCGATTATCTGAAACAGATCATCGAGGAAATGAAGTGACCGCGTCGAAACAAGCCACTTTCAGAATCTGGCGCGGGGACGCGAAGGGTGGCGCGTTCGAGGATTACAGCAGCGAAGTATCCGAAGGCATGGTGGTGCTCGATGCGGTGCACGACATCCAGGCCAAACAAGCGAACGATCTCGCCTGCCGTTGGAACTGCAAAGCCGGCAAGTGCGGTTCCTGTTCCGCCGAAGTGAACGGCATACCGAAGCTGATGTGCATGTCACGGCTGAGTGACCTTCCCCTCGATAAACCGATCACGATCGAGCCGATCAAAGCGTTTCCGCTGGTGAAGGATCTGATCACGGACGTTTCCTGGAATTTTCGGGTTAAGAAAAAGATCAAGAAATTCAAGCCGCGCCCGCCGGATGCGGCGGACGGCACCTGGCGGATGGCGCAGGAAGATATCGATCGCGTCCAGGAATTTCGGAAATGCATCGAGTGCTTTCTTTGCCAGGATGTCTGCCACGTTCTGCGCGATCACCGGAAGCACGACGAGTTCATCGGCCCGCGCTTCCTGATTTACGTCGCCGCGCTCGAGATGCATCCGCTCGACACCGAAGATCGCATCGACGAATTGCGGAACGCGCACGGCATCGGTTACTGCAACATCACGAAATGTTGCACGAAGGTTTGCCCCGAGAACATTCAGATCACCGACAACGCGATCATCCCTTTGAAGGAGCGCGTGGTGGATCAGTTTTACGACCCGCTTGGTTGGATCTGGAGGAAGTTGAAGAGGAACCGTTGAAGCGATGTCTGAGCTAAAGCCACTTTCGAAAGAAGCGATTCCGGCCGCGCTGGAAAAAGCGGAGCGTTACCGCCTGCTCAACGAGCCCGGCGAAGCGGAGAGCATCTGCCTCGATGTCTTGCGGACGAATCCGGAGAACCAGACGGCGCTAATCACCCTGCTGCTCGCGGTCACGGATCGATTCGGAAAAGGTTATGGCGTCAGCGACACCCAGGCGAAGGAATTACTTTCGCGGGTGAAAGGCGATTACGAGCGCGCCTATTACACCGGCATCCTGGCCGAGCGACGCGCCAAGGCAAAGCTCGCGCAAGGCACGCCGGGTTCGCGTCATTATGCCTACGATGGTTTTCGCGACGCGATGATGTGGTTCGAAAAAGCGGAAGCAGTTCGCCCTCCGGGAAACGACGATGCGCTTTTGCGTTGGAACACTTGCGCGCGCATCATCGACAAGAATCGCCTGGTTCCGCGCGAAGAAGAGAATGTCGAACCGCCGCTGGAGTGACAACTGACGTCTCGCGCGATCCGCAGGCGGTTCGCGCGATGTTCGGCCGGATCGCGCGGCGCTACGATCTGGCGAATCACGTTCTCAGCGGTGGCGCGGATTTTTTGTGGCGCAGGCGCGCCGCGAAAATTGTCGAAGACTGGCAGCCTAAGCGCGTGCTGGATCTGGCCAGCGGCAGTGGCGATCTCGCGCTCGCGATTCAACGCCGGCTGCCGAATGCAACAATCGTCGCCGCCGATTTCTCGCCTGAGATGTTGGAGATCGCTCGACGCAAGGGCGTGCGCGAAACGGTTCTGGCCGATGCTCTTCAACTTCCATTGGAGAGCGCGTCGTTCGATTGCGTGACGGTCGCGTTCGGCTTGCGCAACATGTCGGATTGGAGCGCGGCTCTCGGTGAGATGGGCCGCGTGCTGCGCACCGGGGGGCGTTTGCTCATCCTCGATTTCTCGCTGCCGGCTGGGCCGCTGCGGCCCGCTTATCGTTTCTATTTGCACCGCTGTCTCCCGCTCCTGGCCTCGCTCGTCACGGGACAGAAGGCCGCCTACGATTATCTCGGCGGCTCCATCGAGAAATTTCCGAGCGGTACAGAAATGGTTGAGTTGATCGAGCGAAATGGTTTTGCCAACGCGTCTGCTGAGCCCCTGACCGGTGGCATCGCGACGATTTATACAGCGGCGAAAGGATAATGGAGCCGGCACGCCCTCGTGCCGGAGGGGAAACGCATCTCAGCTCATGCCCAACGGCCTGAGGGCAGGCCGTCTCCAACTAATGCGGCGATGCGGTGGCAGTCGGTGTCGGCGCACCTGGTGAGGTTGTTGCTGGACTTGGGCTCGGAGTCGGCGCGGCCACCAACGGCAACCGCAAAGCATTGAAATCAGGATTGCTCATCACGAACGTTCCTTCGCGTTCGTCGATCCGCGCGAACCACATTCCTTCGCCGGCGGGATTGCCCACGACCAGTTTGTGAACGGCTTTGTCGTCAGGCGAAGTCGTGAACGTGATTGTGATCTGCGGCTTGTCGAAACCATGCGCCGGAATTGTCGCTCCCGTCCAGCGCACCGCGCGCAGCACCGTGAGCGTGTTCAGCAACGATTGCACGTTCACTTGATTGATCGGCTCGCTTCCTTTCACCCAGGTCCACTCTTTTTTCTCGCTACGAATAAGCGCCGATTCCCGATCGGTCACGGCCGTCAGTTTATGCACCTCATCGGGCTTGAACCTGAAGATCGCGAGTTCCTGCCACTGCAACGGATCGCTGAAAATGTTGTCCAGTAATCCGCGTCGCACGGCAACGATGAAAGGCTCGTCGCCCAGCCGCGCATAGACGCTGTCGCCCTCGACTTTTCCGAATGCGATGGTGGCAAAAGGATGTTCGCCCGCGGTCGTCTCCGCGGTGTTTTCCGAGGCGAACGAACTAAAGGTCAACTGGAGCTGCGGCTTATCGAGGCCGTACTTCGGCAGGTCGGAAGCGACATCCTCCACGAATTTCGTCCCCTGCTCGTTGCGGATCAGATCGAGCAGGCGAGCGACCTCAGCGGAGTTGGCCGCCTGGTTATTGCGGCTCGCGATCGTCCAGCTTTCCTCTTTGCGCGCCAGCACGGTTTTGCCCTTGCCGGTCGCATCGATCGTGATGCGATCGAGCATGTTTGGATCGATCCGGACGAGATGGCGATCGCGCAGATCGGCCGGCTTCACCGCGAGAATTTCTTCAATCTTCTTCGGCAAGGTATAGACCGCGTTCCGCGTGGTGAAACGCACATAGACCTGGTCCTTCTCCTTCTCGGGAATGCCGCCGAGCTGGAGAACCTGCCCATTTTTGTCGTCACCCGAAAACAGCGTGATCGAGCCGCGCGGCTCAGCCAGCCCGTACGGGCGCAGATCGCCGCGGTCTTCGGCGACAAATTGCTGGATCTGCGCTGTCGTCACTTGCGCCAGGAGATCGGCGATCTTCTGATCGTCGCCGCGGGCGCGGAGGGGTTTGACGATCTCCCAGTGATCGGCCTTCTTTTCCATTTCCATTTCTCCCGCCGCCGTCTTGAGCAGGGCGCGCGTGACTTGGGCCGTGGCGAGGTCCGTCAGTTTGCGATCCCGGAATTCCTCGGGCTTCTTTGCGATGTCGTTGCGGACGGATTGCGCGGCGATCACGACTTCGTTCCCGTCACCGACGCGCACATACATCTTGCCCTCGAGCGCGGCGTCGTTTCCGAAAGTGATTTCGGGCGGCGCGTTTTTGCCGAGTAATTTCAGCCGGAGCTTCGCTTTGCTCAGCCCGAATTCGTCGAGCTTGTTCTTGTCCTTGGCGATTTCCTTCGCGGGAATGGCGTCGTATTTTTGCCACGAATCGAGGTCGGCCAGGAGATTCTCGATCGCACCGCGGTCCGCCTGGTCTTTGAACGGCGCTTCGATCCGCCACTTCAAGTCCTGTCGGCGCAGCTCGATCTTGTCGTCGCCGTTTTGAATTACGATCCCGTCGAGCGTGTCGCGTTCGAAATTGATGACATTCCCCGCCTGCCGTTTCGCCTCGACGGTGTTTGGCCCCTGGCTCTCGTAATATTTGATGTAAACGGCGACCGCGACCACCACCGCCAGCAACAAAAGCGTCGTCTTCGTTTTCATGAAATCTGAAATTGCAACGCAGCGCGGTTACGTCCGGCGCTGCCACCACACGGCGAAACCCAGCACCGCCGGAATCAGAGGCAGGAGAACCAGGATCAACCAGCGCAGATTTCGCATCGCATTCTCATCCAGGCTGAAAACGAGGGTTTGCGAAACCTTCGGTGCGATGCCGATGAGTTGCTCACGACTCAAAAGCCAGTTCACGGCGCCGGAAACGAAATCGAGCGCCTGTTGGTCCTGTTGGAGGACGCTGTCCTGAATGAACGCCGCGTTGCTTACGACCACCATGCGCGATGAATTCGCCTGGACCCGTTCGTCAGCGCTGCCGCCTTTCTCAATCGACAGCGCAATCGTATGGATCGCGTCTCCGTTCTTCAGCGCATCTTGCTGGTATTTTTCCTGGTCGCCCGAGTTGTAGTCGGCCTCGGCCCAGTAACCTTTCTCTGCCTGCACGAGCGGTTGCAGCCGGATGTTCGCGGCGCGAACGCGGTCCGGCTCGAGGGTAAGCGAACAGGCGCCGCCGGGAAAAATACCGCGCGCGTCCGCGAGGCGTTTCGTAATGGGATTGTCGCCCAGGAAGCGCGCTTGCACGTCGCGGAGCAGGCCAATTTCCTGGATGCCCGTTTTCACCATGGCCATGAGCCGGTTGTCGTTCACCTTCACCCCGAGCTCATTCAGAAACGCGTTGAGCTTCGGTGTCTTCGCGCTGGGATCGAGCAGGAGGAGAATGCGGCCCTGCTTCTCCCAAAAATCCCGGAGCAATTTCATTTCGCGATCGGAGAAGTCGTATTGCGGACCGTTGATCAGGATGATCTTGAGCTCGGGTGGAATCGCGCCGACTTCAAAAAGATTGAGCTGCTGGAACTTGATGTTTTCGCTCTCGATGAATGCCTGCACCACTTTGATGGGGCTATTGGGTGGCGGTGCGGTTTGCATCATCGCGGGGGCAGGGGGAGTCGGTTCCGCGATTGGCGGCTCCTTGTGGCCGAGCACATAACCGATCGAGTTTTTCTTGCCTTCGACCAACTCCATCAAGGCGCTCGTCACAGCCTGCTCGCCCTTGAACGCCGTGATCTTCGGCGGCTCGCCCAGCATGGGATTCCCCTGGTCGACCTCGGCCATCTCGGACGCCTTCACGGTTTTGTTGCGGCCGTCGTAATCGAGGATGAGGAGTTCTTCGCCCGGAACGATCTTGTATTTATCGAGAAGCGCTTTCGCGCGGGAGAGGTTGCGTTCGGGATCGACCGTCTCGACATCGAGTTTCCCTTTCGCGGCGTATTGATATTCCGTCAGCGTTCCCTGGACGTCGGTGGCAATCGGATTGGAAGGGGTGAACAGGGCCGTGATCCGCGCCTTGCCCGGCATGCTCTGAAGGAAGCGCTTCGTCTTGTCCGAGAGCGCGAATTTTTTGTCGCGCGAAAGGTCCCAGCGCCGGTAATGCTCGAACCCGAGGTAGTTCGCCATCACGGCGAGAAAAAGGAGGAGCGCGACCTGGACCACCAGGTTCAACCCAATCCGAACGCGATGGATTTTCTGTGGCTTCGTCTCGTCCTTGGCCATTTTTACAGTCTCCACTTCCGTGACTGAAATGCCTGATAGGTGAGCGTCAGCATTACGATGGTCATGCTCACGTAAAGGACCATCGGGCGGGTATCGATCTCGCCGCGGGAAAGCGTTCCCATTTGTTCAATCGCGGAGAAGTAGCCAAGTAATTGCCGCGTGCTCGAGCTGATCTCCTGCAGCACGAACGAAATCAGGCCGGCGAAAAAATGCAGCGTGATCGCGCAGAACGATATGACGGCGGCCACGATCTGGTTCTTCGTCACCACCGAGGCGAGACAGCCGATCGAGAGATAAAACATGCCGAGCAACAGCAGCATGAGGTACGCACCAAAATACGCGCCGGTGGAATTGGCCGCGGGTTGATGCGTGACCGCCTGAAACACCCAGAAGTAGATCAGCGTCGGGACCCAAAGAATCACGTAGAACACAAGCGCTCCAAAAAATTTCGCGAGCACGACCTGCCAGTCGCGCACCGGCGCCGTCATGAGCGGCTCAATCGTTCCCAGCTTAAATTCCTCGGCGAACAATCGCATCGTGATCAGCGGAAAGATCAGGACGAAAGCGAACCAGAAGAAGACGGAATTGAAGAACGCTTCCTGGACTGAATACGAAACCGGCCTCTGGTTCATGAACGAGAGCTGGAAATAAAAATCCGCGCCGCTGACGAAGAGGAAAAAGACCAGCACGATGTATGCGATCGGCGAGTAGAAGTAGCTGCGTACTTCGCGGGAAAGGAGAGTGTAAAATTTTCTCATGTTGTGAGGTCGTAACACAGGCTTTCAGCCTGTCCGGTTTCGCCGACACCTTGTCCGCGCCAGAGCGAGACCGCGGGCAACATGCCCGCGGGACAAACAGGCTGGAAGCCTATGTTACGCTTCATCGGGATGGGTGATCTCTACGAACACGTCCTCCAAGGTCGCCTTGCGTTGCGATAACTCGCGCACCGTCCAGCGCCGGTCCGTCGCCAGCCGGAAAACTTCTTCGCGCACATCGGTGTCGGCTTCGACGCGCAACGCGAAGATTTTCCACTCGCCTTCCTCCGACGCGATCACGTCGCGCACGCCGGCGATCTTCTTCAGTTCCTCCGCGCCATTATCCGAACCGACCTTCGCTTCCAACACCACCCCGCTGGCCGTCCGAATCCGGCCCAGCAGATTTTGCGGAGTGTCGCAGGCCTCGATCCGGCCCTTGTTAATGATGATCACCCGGCTGCACGTCATTTCGACTTCCGGCAGGATGTGGGTCGAAAGCAGAATGGTATGCTGCTTGCCGAGGTTCTTGATCAGGTCCCGCACCTGTCGGATTTGATTGGGATCGAGGCCGCTGGTCGGCTCGTCGAGGATGAGCAAATCGGGCTCGTGCACGAGCGCATCTGCGAGACCGACGCGTTGCCGGTAGCCTTTCGAAAGCGCGCCGATCATCTTTTTCTCGACCTCTTTCAGCCCGCACAATTCCTTTACGTCACCCACGCGCTCGCTTATTCGCCGATGCGCTACGCCTTTTAGCGCCGCCCGGTAATCGAGATACTCGGTCACACGCATATCGTTATAGAGCGGGACGTTTTCGGGCATGTAACCGAGATGCGCGCGCGCCTGGAGCGATTGGTCAAAAATATCGAAGCCAGCGATCGACGCGCGGCCCGAGGTGGGCGGCATGAAGCTCGAGAGAATGCGCATCGTCGTGCTTTTCCCGGCGCCGTTCGGCCCGAGGAATCCCATGATCTCGCCCTTGCCGACCTCGAAATTCAAATCCTCAATCGCGGTCTGGCCGGCGTAGCGCTTGGTGAGATTTTCGACTTTGATCATGAGACGGTAATGCTGTCAGACAACCGAACCCGGCGTTGCGTTGCGAATATTTTGCCGATTTCAGCGCGCGGTCAAAGGCACAGTCTCGACCTGCTGGCCCTGCCCGTTCGCGCGCACGATGCCGACGGTAAACTCGACGCTGACCCCCGATCCCACGCGCGCGAGCAACCCTTCCAGTTGCTTCACCGAAGTCACGTTGTATTTGCCGACCCGGTAAATCACGAGGCCGCGCTGGATTCCGGCGCGATCGGCCGGCCCGTCGGGTTCCACGGCGCTCACGAGCACGCCTTTGCCCGGCGCGTAGCCAAGCGCGTCGGTCAGGTCGGGCGTCAGATTCTGCAATTGCATCCCGAAGAGCTGTTCGACTTTCGAGCCGGTCGCTTCCGCATCGGAGAGTTTGTTTTTCGGCGGTGGCTGGTTCTGCGCGATTTTTTTGAACTCGGTGACGCTGTTCCGCACCGCTTCCGCCGGGATGGCAAAACCGAGGCCCTGGGTCGGAACGCCTTGCGGCGTGAACGCCATTTTCGCCGAACTCATTCCGACGAGCCGTCCCGAAATATCGACCAGCGGACCGCCGCTGTTCCCCGGGTTGATGGCCGCGTCGGTTTGCAGCAGATCTTTGTAATCGACGTCCTCGATCGTGATGTCGCGTTTCGTTCCGCTCAAAACGCCGCGGCTGATCGAGCTGCCGTAGCCGAGCGCGTTACCCACCACGAGCACGGTCTGCCCGAGCAGGTTCGGCGAAATGTTCTGGAGGTCGATGAAAGGGAAGTCCGCTTTCGCTTCGATCTTGATGAAGGCGAGGTCCTTCTTTTCGTCGCCCGTAATGTAACGGGCGTTGTAGGTTTTCCCGTCGTTCATCGTCACCTCGATTTTTAAATCAGCGGCGCGCTGGACGACGTGCTCGTTCGTCACGATGTATCCCGCGGGATCGACGATGAATCCCGAGCCGAGGCTTTGCAGGGTCTGTCTTATCTCGCGCGGCCGGCTGCGATAATTCCCAAAATATTGGGCCGCGAAATCTTCAAACGGATCGCGCACCCGGCGCTTTACCACGCGTTCGGTGTTGATGTTCACCACCGCCGGCAAGACCTTCGCGACCGCCAGCACTGCCGGTTCCGAGGCCGGATCGGTTTGCGCGAGCAGTCCGCCAACCGAAAGAGAAAAAGCGAAGCCCACAGCAACGGCGCAGTTTCGGAATTTTCTGGGTAGCGCGCGCGTCTCGCGTGCTGGTTTCGGCGTCTCGCCGAAACGAACTTCTCTTTGCGGTAGCGCTAGTCGAAAAGTTCGCGATGGCGAGACGCCATCGCCAGCACGCGAGACGCGTGCGCTACCCAGATTCGTTAATGTCCCCTCCACGTTCAAACGTTTCGTAGCTGCATGACTCACTTGGCGCTGCAAGTAACGGAACGGCGTTGGCACTGTCAACTTGCCGTCCCTTCGGATGCCTTGCAGATTGAACCGCTCATGCGCCCTTCGTTCGCCACCCACGTAAATCTCGAATTGCTCGAGGAAAACTACCAGCGTTGGCAGGCCGATCCTGAGTCGGTTGATTCCAGCTGGTCCGCGTTTTTCGAAGGCTTTGAGCTGGGCGATCTCCATCTGCGCAATGGCGCCGCCGTTGCCGAAGACCAGCCGCGCCACGAAGTCGGCGAGGGCCCGCTCCAAACGCGCGTCGACGGCTTGGTTTACGCCTATCGCACTCTTGGTCACACAATCGCGCGCATCGATCCGCTGGCGGAACGGCGTCCGCAGAATCCGCTTCTCAGTTTGCGCGAACTTGGCTTCAGCGAAAAAGATCTTGGGCTCCAGGTCTCCTCGAAATTCTTTTTCGATGCCCGCAAGATGACGCTGCGCGAGATGATCGCGCTGCTCGAAAGCATTTACGCCGATTCCATCGGCGCGGAGTTCCAGCACATTCAGAATCCCCGCATCCGCAACTGGGTCCGGCACCGGCTGGAATCGCGACCGCCGAAACACAGTACGACCCGGGAAGCGCAGATCGCCGTGCTGCGTGCGCTCCTCGAAGCCGAAACCTTCGAGACTTTTTTGCACACGCGCTACGTCGGACAGAAACGGTTTTCACTTCAAGGCGCGGAGTCGCTCATGGTGATTCTCGATACCATTCTGCACCGATGCCCGGGGGACGGGATCGAGGAGATTTGCATGGGAATGGCGCATCGCGGCCGGCTCAATGTGCTCGCGAATTTTCTGAAGAAATCTCTCCAGGTCATCTTCACGGAATTCTCGACCAATTACATTCCGGACCTGGTGGCCGGCGATGGCGACGTGAAATATCATCTGGGATATCGCACTGTCCGAAAGCTCGAATCGGGCGCTGAGATAGAGATTCGTCTCTCGGCAAACCCTAGTCATCTCGAGGCCGTCAACCCGGTAGTGGAAGGCACGGCGCGCGCCCGCCAGCGGATGCGCGGCGACACTGAGTTGCGCCGCAAAGTTTTGCCCTTGCTCATTCATGGCGACGCCGCTTTTGCCGGCCAGGGCGTCGTCGCGGAGACGCTGAATATGTCGCAACTGCACGGCTACGGGACGGGCGGCACGGTCCACATCGTAGTGAATAATCAGATCGGGTTCACCACCCTGCCCGAAGATGCGCGTTCGTCGATGTACGCAACCGACATCGCGAAGATGATCGAGGTGCCGATCTTCCACGTGAATGGCGACGACCCGCTCGCGGTGAGATTCGTCACGGAGCTATCGCTCGATTTTCGCCAGGAATTCAGCCGCGACGCCGTCATCGACATGTATTGCTACCGCCGCTACGGCCACAACGAAGGCGACGAACCGTCGTTCACTCAACCTGATCTTTACGCGAAAATTCAGAAGCGTCCCCCGGTCGCGCAGCTCTATAAAAAAGAGCTGATTGACGCCGGACGATTGAGCGCTGACGAAGCGGCCAGTCTGGAAGCGGAGTTCGAGATGCGGCTCGAGTTGGTTTTGCAGGAAGTGAAGTCGATCGAGGAAGAGCAGGCGGGGGGACAGGAACGTTTCAAGGAATCGACCGCGGTTTTTCAACCGCAATATTCCGGTGAATGCAACCCGACCGCGATCAGTCCCGAGATGCTGCGGCAAATTGTCGATGGGCTGACGCGCGTGCCGGAAAACTTCGACGTGATCCCGAAAGTGAAGCGGACGGTGCTCGATCGGCGGCGGGAAGTTTTCGAAGCGGGCGGGCCCTATGAATGGCACTACGCCGAGGCGCTCGCGTTTGGATCTTTGTTACTCGAAGGGATTCCCGTTCGCCTCTCCGGACAGGACAGCCGCCGCGGTACCTTTAGCACGCGGCATTCGTTCATCTACGATGCAAAGAGCGGACAGCCCTACATGCCGCTGCTTCATCTCGGATCCGAGCAGGCGCGCATTTGCATTTACAATAGCCTGCTTTCCGAAGCCGCGGTGCTCGGGTTCGATTACGGTTACTCGCTCGATTACCCGAACATGCTCTGCCTTTGGGAGGCGCAGTTCGGCGATTTCGCGAACGGCGCGCAGACGATCATCGATCAATTCATTGTTCCCTCCGAATCGAAATGGCAGCGGCCGAGCGGAATCGTTTTGCTGCTTCCGCACGGGTACGAGGGCCAAGGCCCGGAACATTCCAGCGCCCGGCTCGAGCGCTTTTTGCAGGCGTGCGCGGAAGACAACATCCAGGTCTGCAACGTGACGACGTCCGCGCAGTATTTTCACGTTTTGCGCCGGCAGATGAAACGCGATTTCGTAAAACCGCTCATCATCATGACGCCGAAAAGTCTGCTCCGTTCCGAGCAGGCCTCATCGCGCACGGAAGATTTTACCAGTGGCGGCTTCTCCGAAATCCTGGGATCGCCGGAAGTCGGGCCGCCGGAAAAAATGAAACGAGTCATACTTTGCTCGGGCAAAGTTTATTACGACCTCGTCAATCATCGCGAGGCCGAGAAGATCACCAACGCCGCCATCATTCGGGTCGAGCAACTTTATCCGCTCGCCGAAGCGAAGTTGCTGGAAGCAGTGAAACGGTTTCCCAAGACCGCGAAGTTGATCTGGTGCCAGGAAGAATCGCAGAACATGGGCGCGTGGAGTTTCATGGAACCGCGGCTCTGGACGCTTTTCCGCCGCGAAGTCACCTATGCCGGGCGAAACGCGAGCGCGAGTCCCGCCGTCGGTTCGCTCGCAATCCATAAGCGCGAACAGGCGCAGTTGATCGCCGAAGCGTTTAGTTTGTAATGTGTTGTTCGACCGCGCTGTGATTGCGCATAATGTAACGCCCGCATGAGCACCGAAGTGAAAATCCCCGCCGTCGGCGAATCGATCGAGAGCGGGATCGTTTCCGTCTGGCACAAAAAATCTGGCGAGCAGGTCAAAGCCGGCGACCCGCTCTTCACGCTCGAGACCGACAAGGTTTCTACTGAGATCAACGCCGAAAAAGATGGCGTCCTGCAAACGATGGTGCCGGAAGGAGCCGAAGTGAAAATCGGCGATGTCGTGGCGACGATTGAGGAGGGTTCTGGAACTGAAGCGAAGACCGAGGAGAAATCGGCGCCAGCCAAAAAGGAGGACGGCGCGAAGCCCGTTCCTTCGGAGAAATCTTCCGACGCTCTTTCACCGGCGGCTCGCCGTATTGTCACTGAAGAAAAACTTGATCCACAGGAGATTCGCGGAAGCGGAAAAGGCGGACGCATAACCAAAGGGGACGCGCTCACCGCCGCGCAGAATCGAGCTGAGCCCCGGGCATCGGAACCGCCGGCCGCAAAAGCGAAAGACGATCACGCCGAGGAAAAACAGCCGCAGCCTGTTCAACCGGAGAGCGGGCGATTCACCCGCAAGAAAATGTCGCCGCTCCGGCGCAAGATCGCGGCGCAGTTGGTCATGGCTCAGCATACCGCGGCCATCCTCACGACTTTCAACGAATGCGATATGACTGCGGTGCAGGAACTCCGCGCGAAGTCGCAGGATGCGTTCACGAAAAAGAACGGGCTGAAGCTCGGCTTCATGTCGTTCTTCATCAAAGCGGCGGTCGAAGGATTGAAAGCTGTGCCTTCGATCAACAGCCGAATCGAAGGCGAAGATTTCATTCAAAATCACTACTTCGATATCGGAGTAGCGGTCGGGACCGAACGCGGATTGGTCGTGCCGGTTGTGCGCGATGCCGACAAAAAGAGCTTCGCGGAATTGGAACGCGACATCATGGATTTCGCGACGAAAGCGCGCGAAGGGAAAATGAAGATCGAAGATTTGCAGGGCGGCACCTTCACGATTTCGAACGGCGGCGTTTACGGTTCCTTGCTGAGCACGCCGATTCTCAATCCGCCGCAGAGCGGAATCCTGGGCATGCACACGATTCAAACGCGGCCGGTCGCGGTGAAGGATGCGGTCGAGATCCGCCCGATGATGTATCTCGCCCTGAGCTACGATCACCGAGCGGTGGATGGGAAAGAAGCGGTCACGTTCCTCATTACCGTGAAGCAGTGCATCGAGGATCCGAAGAAGCTGCCAATCGATTTCTAAAGCTCCAAGCTCCAATGAAGCACCAAGCCCCAAGCTCCAAACCCACGAGACGCCGCTTGGTGCTTGGAATTTGGAGCTTCTCTGGAGCTTGGAGCTTGGAATTTGGAGCTTCTTGTCATGGATAAATTTGATGTCGTCATCATCGGTTCCGGTCCCGGCGGATACGTCGCCGCGATCCGCGCGGCGCAGCTCGGCCTAAAAACCGCCATCGTTGAGAAAGACAAGGACCTCGGCGGAACCTGTCTCAATATCGGTTGCATCCCGAGCAAGGCGCTCCTCACTTCGAGCGACCATTTCGTTTTCGCGAAAAAAGAAGCGGGCAAGCACGGCATCGTGCTGGAAAACATCAGCCTCGATCTGGCGAAGATGCTCGCGCGCAAAGACAAGGTCGTGAAAACCATGAACAGCGGCGTGAAGATGCTGATGAAAGGAAACAAGATCACGACGTTCGAGGGCCTCGGCACGATCACGGCGCCAGGCCGCGTGGCGATCAAGCCCGCTGAAGGCGACGCTCAGGAAATCGAAGCGGCGCACATCGTCATCGCGACGGGGAGCGTGCCGGTGGAATTGGCCAACATGAAGTTCGATGGCGACGTCATCGTGAGCAGCACGGAAGCGCTCACTTTCGAAAAGGCGCCGGAAAAACTTCTCGTCATCGGCGGCGGCGCGATCGGTCTGGAGCTTGGCTCGGTCTGGAGCCGGCTCGGCTCGGAAGTAATTGTGCTGGAATTCCTGCCGCGGATCGCGCTCGGCTTCGATCTCGAGCTGGCGAACATGTTGCAAAAATCTTTGACGGCGCAGGGCATGGCTTTCCATCTCGAAACCAAAGTCGGCTCCGTGAAAGTGGAGAAGGGGCGCGCCATCGCTACCGCGACGAAAGGCGGCGAAGAGCTGAAATTCGAAGCCGATAAAGTGCTCGTCTCGGTCGGACGCCGCGCTTTTGCCAAAGGGGTCTTCGGAGAAAAACTCGGCGTCGCGCTCGACGATCGCGGGCGGATAAAAGTGAACGAGCATTTCCGCACGAACGTGGAAGGGATTTACGCGATCGGCGACGTGATCGCCGGGCCGATGCTGGCGCACAAGGCGGAGGAGGAAGGGATTGCCTGCGTGGAAAACATTGCCGGCAAGGCCGGTCACGTGAATTACGAAGTGATCCCCGGCATCATTTACACGAATCCGGAATTGGCGGGCGTCGGCCTCACAGAAGATTTGGCGAAAGAGAAGGGGATGAAGGTGCGGGTCGGCAAGTTTCCTTTCCGCGCAAACGGCCGGGCTGTGGCGAACGAAGATTACGAAGGCGTTGTAAAATTCGTCGCCGACGCGGAGACCGATCGGATTCTCGGCGCGCATATTCTGTCGCATGCGGCTTCGGAATTGATCGCGGAAACGGTGGCGGTAATGGAATTCGGCGGCAGCTCCGAGGATCTCGGGCGCACTGTCCACGCGCACCCGACTCTGAGCGAAGCCGTCAAGGAAGCGGCGCTGGCGGTGGAGAAGCGGGCGTTGCATATCGGCAATCGGTAACTCTGCAATCTTCTGTAGCCGCGGCTACAGAAGAGGCGCGATTGACAAACTCCGAGCGTTTCGGCAAACCGACTGAATGATCCGGCATTTCATAACGGTTCTCGCGTTCATCCTCGCAGTTACGACGACATCTGCCGCTCCGGAAATCATCGTAGCCATCCGTTATCTTCAGGCCCAGGGCGAAAGCCACGCGCACCTTTTTCTTTATCGCGAAGACGGAACCTTCCTTCGCCAATTAACCAAAGAGAATTCCGGGCAGGACATCGATCCGATCTTCGCGCCCGACGGCGAAACGATCGTCTTCACGCGCGAGCTGAGCGAGACGAAGTCTGAGTTTTGGAGCATCGAGCCAAAGGGCGCAGGCCTGAGGCGCCTTGACGCGGCGCCGGAATGGTATTCGGCCACGAAAAGTTTGAACTACTTTGTCTGGCCGGACGTGGGTTCGGGTGACGACGAAAGCGCGCCGCCCTTCGGCCAGCGGAGTCCGCACTTTCGCGCGCCGGACGGTTCGGTCGAGCTGGTTCTGCGCGAAATGAAAGGAGACGAAGCCGACCAGGAAAACGGGCTGGGCCACGGAAAGCATTATCTCCTGCGCGATTTGAAATCGGGAAAAGATATCGAGTTCGGCAAGCTGCCCGGCTTTGAAGGCGCGGTCGACCAACTCCAGTTGAAAGGGAAGGAAGACCGCTTTCTGATCGAGCCGCCGTTGCGTCTCGCTTTTTTTGGTGTGCATCTGAACAGCACCGACGGCGATACCGATTACGCCCTCGACCTGACGAACCGGCGCTTCGTCCGGTTATCGCCGAATTGGGCGGCGCCGCTTCCGTTACCGGGCGAGCCTGCGTTCCTGACCATGACCTACGTGCGGTACGTCCCCATTCCCGACAGCAAGAAAACCGCGAACTCCAGCTTTTTGGAACGCTGGGACGCGAGCTTAAAAAAGGTGCGTTATGCTCGCGACGGGACCGCCGCGATTTGCTACGGAGCCTCCATCTATCGGCCGGGAAAAACTCCGGCCACCGTTGCCGTGCGCAAGGAACCCTGACTGACACGGGCCCGGTTTCCTGCTGATCAGAAACACAAATGGAAAGGGCAATTCATCTTACCCGCGCCGGCCCGCGCTCCGGCCATCTCTCCGGGCCCGCCATGGTGCTTGGATTGGCGGCCGCGAAATTCGCTTTCCATCTTTTCACGACAGGCCGCTACGGAATTTTTCGCGACGAACTCTATTATCTCGCCTGCTCGGAGCATCTCGATTTCGGTTATGTCGATCAACCGCCGCTCATCGCGTTCATAGCCTGGATCACGCGGCATCTGTTTGGCGATTCGCTTCTTGGCCTGCGGCTGCTGCCCGCTCTCGCCGGCGCCGCCACGGTCTGGCTGGCGGGAAAGCTGGCCCGCGAAATGGGCGGACGCGTTTTTGCCCAGACCCTGGCCGCTCTCGCGGTGATCGCGGCGCCGGTTTTCCTGCTGCTTCATCATTGGCTGACGATGAACGCCTTCGAGCCGCTGATCTGGCTCGGGTGCGCCTGGTGCATTGTCCGCGCGATCAATCGGGGCGAACCGCGCTATTGGCTTTGCTTCGGTCTGCTCCTCGGCCTCGGCCTGGAAAATAAATACACGACCGCATTTTTCGCCCTGGCGGTTTTCGCGGCGCTCCTGCTCACGCCGCAGCGTCGATTTCTTTCAAACGCCTGGATCTGGATCGGCGCTCTTTGCGCGCTCCTGATCTTTTTGCCGAATCTAATCTGGCTGGTCCGCCACGATTTCCCGTTCCTCGAATTAATGCACAACATCCGCGGCACCGGGCGCGATGTGGCGCGCGCTCCGGTCGCCTTCCTGGCCGATCAAGCGATGCTTCTGAATCCGATTTCGCTGCCGCTTTGGCTCGCCGGCCTGGGCTGGCTTTTTTTGAATCGGGAGGGAAACCGGTATCGCATTCTCGGCTGGATTTATCTGCTGATGCTGGTGGCGTTCATCGCGTTGAAAGGGAAAAATTATTATCTCGCCGCCGCGTATCCGATGCTGTTTGCCGCGGGCGCAGTCGCGTTTGAAAATTTTACCCGCGAAAGGTGGCGTTGGAGCCGCGCTTTCTACGTTGGCTTGATCGTGGTGTCGGCTTGTTTTCTTGCGCCGACCGTTGCGCCCATTTTGCCGGTCGAGACTTACATCCGTTATCAAAAAGCGATCGGGATCGAGCCGCCCAAGGCCGAAAACCAGCCGACCGGTCCGTTGCCGCAATATTTCGCCGACGAATTTGGCTGGGAGGAAATGACGAGAGAGGTCGCGCGCATCTATAACGAGCTTCCGCCCGAGGAACGCGCCGTGACCGCGATCTTCGCCAACAGTTATGGGCAGGCGGGCGCGATCGATTTCTTCGGCAAGAAATACGGATTGCCGAAAGCGATCAGCAACCATCAAAACTACTGGTATTGGGGTCCGCGCGATTACACCGGCGAAACCGTGATCGTGCTCGGCAGTGATGGCACGGGCGACCGCGAACACTTTGCCAGCGTCGAGGCCGTCGGACGCACCGGCCATTCCTACTCGCGCCGGGACGAGCACTTCGAAATCTTTTTGTGCCGCGGCTTGAACACCACGCTGCAAGAACTTTGGCCGAAAACGAAGAAGTGGAATTAGGTGGATCGAGCGCTCCGCCGCTCGATGACAGGTGCGGGCGAAGCCGGGACGCAAAAACATCGAGCGACGGAGCGCTCGATCCACCATGTTAGCCTTCGATGGAAAGCACCACCGGCATCCTGCTCCGAAAGCGGAAACTCAGCGACACCAGTCTTATTATCTCGTGGTGCACTGAATCGTTAGGCTGCATCCAGACTGTCGCCAGAGGCGCGCGGCGCGCGAAAAGTCCGTTCGCCGGAAAGCTCGATCTGTTTTTCGAAGCGGAAATTCAGATCTCGCGCAGCAAGCGATCGAACCTGCACACTCTGACCGAGGTCGCGCTCAACAATCCGTTCGGCGGCATTCGCGAAAATTTCCGGCGGACTCAGGCCGCCTCGTATTTTGTCGAGCTGATCGAGATTTGCACCGAGTCCGATCATCATGAGCCGGAACTCTTCGCGCTGCTGCGCCGCGCCTTCACATATCTGAACGCGAACGACCCGAACCTGCGCGCCGTCCTGCATTTCGAAACAGAGCTGGCGCGCATCGCCGGCGTTCACGATACGAAGATGCTCAAGAGCAATCCTGCTTTGGCCCTGGCCAATCTCTTTGGCCGGCTGCCTTCATCGCGCGCGGATCTTCTGAAAGCGCTGTGACGTCTTCTTCTGTAGCCGCTTCGCTATGCGAAGCGTGATAGCGGGGTTGCAATGGAGGGCGCTTTCCCACGCCGCCCACAGGGCGGCGGCTACAGAAGAGGTAACATCCGCGTTACCATCTGCATCTTGCCCGGAAGGCGGCGAGACATAGCTTCGATCTCATGAAACCGTTTCGCCTCTTTCTATTCGCCGCGGTTTGCGTGGGCGCGACAGCGCGGGCGGACGACACCTTCAAGATCGATCCGTCGCATTCGACGATCGCCTTCAAAGTCCGGCACATGCTCGGGACAGCGAAGGGCAAGTTCTCGAAATTCAGCGGAACGATCGTCGTGGACCGCGACCATCCGGAGCAATCCTCCGTCTCGGTCACGATCGAGGCAGCGAGCATCGACACTGACATCGCCAAACGGGACGACCATTTGCGCGGCGAACTTTTTAACGTCGCCAAATATCCGGAGATCACATTCAAGAGCCGGCGGGTGAAACAAAACGGCGCCAACAGCGGAGAGATCGCCGGCGATCTGGCGATGCACGGCGTGACGCGCGCGATCACATTGAACGTGCAGTTACTTTCGAATCCCGAAGCGCTGACGAAAAACCCCACGAGCCGATGGCGGGTGACGACCGCTCCAATCAAACGAAGCCAGTTTGGATTGGTCTTCAGCCGAAGCGCCGAGACCGTGTCGATGATCAGCGACGACGTCTCGGTCGATATCGAAATCGAAGCGGCTCGCGCGCGGTAAGTCTAGCTGCGTTTCGCGAGGAGGAAGATCGCGATGACGGGGAGTGTCATGACCAACGACGCCAGGACCATGAGTCCGAGCGCCTCCATTGGCCTCGAAGCCGCCAGGAATTGTCCGGGCAACGCGAACCATGGCGGCGGTCTAATTCCGTTCGCGAAATTGCTGGAGGGACTCAGGCAATGGACCGACGTGGCCATGATCGTTAGCACGATGATGATCGCGAGCTCGCGGCCGACGAATGGAAAAACCACGTGCCGATAAGTCGCGAACCAACCGCATCCATCCAGCCGCGCCGAATCGTGCAGTTCGTTTGGAATTCGGCCCGCGGTCTGGGAAAAGAGCGCGACACCGAAGCCAGCAACCAACCAGTTACCGAACCAGATCGCGTACGCCGTTGAGTCAGTCTCGTTGCGCCCGGAGAGAAGCATCGCCGGCCCGATCCATAATTGTCCGGCGATCACGATCGTCGCGAGGACGCCGACAAGGCCACGATTGCTCCAGCGCCATCGCGCAAGGGCAAACGCCATCCAGGAATAAATCACGAACATGCCGGCGAGATTAACGGCTATGGCGATGAGGCTGGTCATGGATTGGCTTTCGGGCAAAGTGGAGCGAACGCTGAATTTGCCTATCATCTCGATGGCCCGACAATTCAAATCACGTCCGATCGCTGTTTAGATGAATACGCAGTTCGATTTCAAAATGGTGCCGCTGATCCTGGCCTGGATCGGGACCGCCTGCTGGGCGGTCTGTTTCTGGTGGATGCATCGGCTTTCGTCACGGCAGGAAATGATGCTGAAGGAACTGCACGATGTGACCAAGCGGATCGAGAAACTTTCGAAGGCTGAGCATGACATGATTCGCGAAGTGCATCCCAAGGTCGAGGAGATCAAGGAATCGGTGAAGGATGTGTCGGCGGCGGTCTCGGCGCAGAAGCGATAGATAAGATATCCGCATGCGAATCGAGCCGCTTGGAGATTCAGCGCTGCTCGTCCGGGTCGTTGAGGAATTTCATCCGGAGAAATCGTTGGACGCGGTCCTGCGCGCTACTCGTCAGCTCGAAGCCGCTGCCATCCCGGGGGTAATCGAGCTGGCGTCGGCCTACAGCACGGTCGCAGTCTTTTATGATCCGGCGCGAATCATTTCTTTCGAGGAATTCAAAACGCAAATCGAGTACGCTCTGCATACGTCTTTGGAGCCGGCGCGCCCTCGCGCCGGTGCTGTGCCCGCGATCGAGGTTCCTGTCTGTTACGAAAACGAGTTCGCTCCAGATCTGGGAGACGTCGCGCAGCACGCCGGGCTCTCGGAGGATGAAGTCGTTCGGCGTCATTCGAGCGCGCGTTATCGAGTAAACTGCGTCGGGTTCACTCCGGGCTTTCCGTATCTGACCGGACTACCGGCCGAACTGGCGACGCCGCGCCGCGCTACGCCGCGCACCGAAATCCCGGCGGGTTCAGTGGCGATTGGCGGCGCGCAGACCGGGATTTATCCGAGCAAATCTCCGGGCGGTTGGAATGTGATCGGTCGCACACCGCTGCGTTTGTTCGACGTCAAACAGGAGCCGCCTGCAATGTTTCAAGCCGGCGATCGCATCACGCTGCGCCAAATTTCGCGCGAAGAATTCGACTCGCTTCGGCAATGAACGCCACCGTCGTATCGGCGGGATTTCTGACTTCGGTCCAGGATTTGGGCCGCACGGGTTTTCGGCAATCGGGTGTTTCCACTGGTGGCGCGCTCGATGCGCACGCCATGCGCGTGGCGAATGCGTTGGCTGGCAACGATGACAATGCCGCGGGACTCGAAGCGACCTTGGGCAAATTGCGCTTGCGGTTTGAAGATGAACGCATTGTGGCCTGGTGCGGCGGCGCGTTCACGGTGCGGATCGGAGATGAAAATTTGCCGCCGGGTCACGCCGGGCTCATCGGTGCCGGCGACGAGCTGGTGATGGCCGCGCCGAATGAAGGCAGCCGCGGTTGGCTCGCGATTTCTGGCGGGATCGATGTGCCGCTCGTTCTGGGAAGCCGCGCGACTGATCTGCGAGGAAACTTCGGCGGGCATGACGGCCGAACGCTTCGCGATGGTGATGTGCTTCCTCTGGGAAAGCACGGCGATTTGGAAATCGCCGCTCCTTGGATTTCCGAGTGGAGTGCGCCGGCGCCGTGGGCCGTGACCGAGTACCGCGAACGCTTTCTGCGAATTGTAAAAGGTGCGAACTGGGATGCTTTCACGGCGGAGGCCCAGACTTCATTGGTGACGGCGTCGTTCACAGTCACGGCAGATTCCGATCGGATGGGCGCGCGTCTCGATGGCCCGAATCTCGACCGCAACGAGGCGGGTGATCTTCTTTCCGAAGCTGTCGCTCCCGGCACTCTCCAGGTTCCGCCCAGCGGCCAGCCGATTCTTTTGCTCGGCGATTGCCAAACGATCGGCGGCTATCCCAAAATCGCGCACGTGATCACGGTGGACATTTCGATCGCGGCGCAACTTTGGCCCGGCGATCGCGTTCGTTTTCACGAAGTCGCGCTGGCTGAGGCGCAGCAACTGTTTCTCGAGCGCGAAAACGATTTCGCCCGCTTCCGCGTCGGGCTCGACCTCCATAGATCATGAACCTCGTCGTCGATCTGAACTCCGATCTCGGCGAAGGCGCCGGACACGACGAGGAAATTCTGGACCTCGTCAGCTCGGCCAACATCGCGTGTGGATTTCACGCGGGCGATCCGGCGTCGATTTATGCCTCGATCCAGGCCGCGCACGATCGCGGCGTGGCGGTCGGCGCGCATCCGAGTTTTTCCGACCGCGAGAACTTCGGCCGAAGCGAAATGACGCTGGAACCGGCGGAGCTGTATTCGCTTGTCGCCTACCAGATCGGTGCATTTCAGGCGCTCGCCCGCGCGGCCGGCGCGGAAATGAATCACGTGAAACCGCACGGCGCTCTCTACAATATGGCGGCACGCGACCGGCCGCTCGCTGATCTGCTCGCGCGTGCTGTTCTGGCGATTGATCCGAAACTTATCCTCTTCGCGCCGTCGGCGAGCGAGCTCGATCTGGCCGCGACCGAGTATGGATTGCAAACTGCGTCGGAAGTTTTCGCCGATCGGAATTACCTGGCGGACGGCTCGCTCGTGCCTCGATCGCGTTCGGACGCTTTCGTCCACGATCCGATCGAAGCTGCCGACCGAGTCATCCGAATCTTGGACGAAGGAAAAGTGCGCGCAGTGGACGGCGTCGATGTGAATATTTTGGCAACGACGGTTTGCGTCCACGGCGACAACCCGCAGGCCGTCGCGTTCGTGCGGAAATTGCGCGAACGCCTCGAGCTGGAAGATGTCGTGATTGCCGCGCCGGCTCGCATGCCGTGAATATTTTTTGGTAATCTTTGCCGCGATGGAGCGATCTAACCAACCGCCGCCGGAAGATAAAAAATTGGTCCGCGGTCTCGGACCACTCGACGCAACCATGATCGTCGTCGGTTCGATGATCGGCTCCGGCATCTTCATCACGTCAGCGGAATCGGCGCGGCTCACCGGCGCGCCGGGATGGGTGATCCTCGCCTGGGCCGTCGCGGGCCTGATGACAATCACCGGCGCTCTCTGTTGTTCCGAACTGGCGGCGATGATGCCGCGCGCGGGCGGTGTGTATGTTTTTCTTCGCGAAGCTTACGGCCCTTCCATCGGGTTTCTTTTCGGCTGGGCATTGTTCCTTGTGATCCAAACCGGAACAATCGCGGCGGTCGCGGTTGCGTTCGCGAAATTCACAGGAGTATTCGTGCCGGCGATCGCCACCGATCATTATCTCGTTAGGCCGATCCATCTTTTTGGCGGCTACGCCATCAGTCTTTCGACTGAACAACTCGTCGCCATCGCGTTGATCCTGCTGCTCACCTGGACGAACACGCGCGGCCTGGAAACCGGCAAGTTTGTTCAGAACACATTTACGTTCGCGAAAACCGCGGCGCTGCTGGCGCTAATTGTGATTGGGCTCTCGTTAGGCTGGAAATCGGAGAGCGCCGCGCGCGCCTCGGCCTGGTGGGATTCGTGGAAGAACGGCTGGAGTCCGCAGACGGCGCAACCCGGCTTCACCGCGGTGGGCGCGTTCGCGCTGGTATTGCTCTTTGGCAAAGCGATGGTCGGTCCGCTCTTCGCGCAAACGGCGTGGACCAACGTCACTTTTATCGGAAGCGAAGTGCGCGATCCGGGCCGCAATCTTTCGCGCGCGCTGTTGTCCGGTTGCGCGCTGGTCGTCGTTCTTTATCTCCTCGCGAACCTCGCTTACGTCGCGGTCCTGCCGCTGACCGAGATCCAACACGCCCCGCAAAATCGGGTCGCGGTTGCAGTGATGAACTCCGTCTTTGGCCATCCCGGCGCGCTTGCCATGGCCGCTGCGATCATGATTTCCACCTTTGGTTGCAACAACGGTCTCATCCTCGCCGGCGCGCGCGTCTATTACGCGATGGCGCGGGACCATTTGTTTTTCCGGCGCGTCGCTACTCTTAACCCGCGAAATGTTCCAGCCGCGGCGCTGGTCGCGCAGGCGATCTGGACTGCGTTCCTCACCCTGCCGCGCACCGTCACGACGGATCCCGCGACCGGCGCCGTCAGTTACGGAAACGTTTACACCCAACTGCTCGAATACATCGTCTCAGCCGACCTCGTCTTTTACATTCTACTCGTCGTGGCGGTCATTGTTCTTCGCAAGAAAAGGCCGATCGCGGAACGCCCTTATCGGACCTGGGGATATCCGATTGTTCCGATCATCTCTGTCGTGCTCGCCGCGTTTCTGATCGTGGATCTGGCGTACCTCGCGCCCACCACTTCCGGCATCGGCTATCTGCTCGTGCTCACCGGAATTCCCGTTTACTTTGTCTGGCGCCGCGGATTCACCGCTGACACCAGCGCATGAGAATCAGAAAGCTCACGATCGCGACGTACGTCCGCGCGAATCGCTAGTTAGTCTTGAGCGGACTTTTTTGCCCGCGCCGCTCTAGTGAGCGTACATCGAGCTCTGCTCGCGGGTGCGAGTGGTGGTGGTCGTCGTCTCCGTGGTTGCAGCGCATCCACCGAGCATGATTGCGACAAGACCGAAGAAAGTGAGAGCGATAAGTTTGTTTTTCATTGCAAACAATTCGGATCACGGCGGACAGGCGGATGGGTTGATTCTCGACCCGGTTTTATTTTGAGATCACCGCGCGCCGTTCCGTGACGGATTCGGCATTCTCGCGCGCGAAGTGTTAGGACTGCGAGTTTCTGGACTTGGCCGCCAGAATAACGTCGCGGCCGACGAGATAAAGAAGGACGCAGAGGATCGCGAAGGGGATCAACGCCAAAAAGTCGGAGTAAGGGCCTTGGAAAAATGGATTGCTGGCGGTCGACCAGTCTTCGACGCGTTTGCTGAATCCGACGAGACTCGGGACGCCGGCCATGAACGCGATCACGATGCCGGCAAGCGCGCCGCCGGCGATGTAACCCGAGGCGAGCAAGACGCCGGGACTCTTGTCTCCTTCAGCGACCAACTCTGTTTCGCTCAGCTGATGATCCCGGAATTTTTTTCGGCGCAACCACCGATCGACTCCCCATCTGATCATTCCGCCAATGAAGATGGGACTCGAGGAGGAGAGTGGAAGATAAACGCCGACGGCAAACGCGAGCGACGGAATGCCGCTCATCTCGAGGACGATCGCGATCATCACGCCGAGGAGCACGAGCGCCCACGGCAATTTGTGGCTGAGGATTCCCTTGATGATATACGACATCAGGGTGGCCTTGGGCGCGTCGAATTTTACCACCGCGGTGCCATCGGGCCGCGTCTTGTGGGTGCCGTTAATGCCGGGATCGGCGAGGTAAACCGGCGCGCCGCTATCATCGACGAGGAAACGCTGGGCCGGGCCGCCCGCCGGATCGGTATGCTGCCAGATGCGATACGCCTTATCATCCTGCGCCGCTTGCGGACCTTTTAATTTTTCGGTGCCGCCAAGCTCCTCAGCGGGCGCGCGCAAGGCAGCGGCCGCCGGTTCCATCGCCGAGACCGGGACGTAAACTGTGGAAGCGTCATTCAGCTTCAACAAAATCGGGCCGAGCACGAGCGCGGAGGCGAGCGCGCCGGCCAGGATGGCGATCTGCTGGAATTTCGGGGTTGAGCCGACAATGAAACCGGTCTTCAAATCCTGCGAGGTCGTTCCGCCGTTCGACGCCGCGATGCAGACGATGCCGCCGATCGAAAGGGCGGTGACGAAATAATGCGGCCCGGTCCAGCCGACGAGAAGAAAGACGAGACAGGTCAGAAGCAAAGTGGCGACGGTCATGCCGGAAATCGGGTTGGAAGAGGAACCGATCTCGCCGGTGAGCCGGGACGAGACCGTGACGAAGAGGAAGCCGAAGGCGACAATGAGGAGCGCGCCGAGCAGGTTCCATTGCAGATGCAGTTGCGGCGCGATGATCATGATGATCAGCAGAAAAACTACTCCGCCGATGACGAACTTCATCGACAGATCCTGATCGGTCCGCGGCGTAGCGCCCATGCGCCCGTGCGTTCCGCGCAAGTCAGCGAGACCACCTTTAAGACCATGCAAAATTGTCGGGAGCGACCGGATCAGGCTAATGATGCCGCCGGCGGCCACCGCACCCGCGCCAATGTAAAGGACGTAGGCGCCGCGAATCGCGTTCGGCGTCATTTCACTGATCGGAATGGTTCCCGGAGCGAGCACCGTGGTGGCGTGTTCGCCGAAAAACTTGATCGCGGGAATCAAGACCAGATACGCGAGCACGCCGCCCGCGCACATGATCGACGCGATGCGCGGACCGATGATGTAGCCGACGCCTAGCAATGCCGGATTGATTTCGGCCGCAATCGAGCCGGCCTTGAATGGCGCCGCGAAAACTTTCTCGGGCGTGTCCTTCCAGGTCTTGAAGGCGCCCATCGCGGCCTGATAAAGGAAACCGACGCCGAAGCCGGTGAAGATCGTTTTGCCGCCACTCGCGGTTTCCGGATGCTCGACGACGTTGCCCTGCTCATCGACGATCGGTTCTTTCGCCGCCGCCGCCTTCAAGACTTCCGCGCACGCCGTGCCTTCGGGATATTTCAAGAGGCCGTGCTGATCGACAATGAGCGCGCGACGCAGCGGAATCATCATGAGAATGCCGAGCAATCCTCCGAGGACCGCTACGAGCATGACGCGCGTGATCTCGAGGTCGAAACCGAGGATCATGATCGCGGGCATCGTTACACCGAGGCCGAATGCGATCGATTCGCCCGCGGAGCCGGCGGTCTGGACGATGTTGTTTTCGAGAATGGTGGCGTCGCGCACTCCGAACTTCGAGATGAGCCGGAAAATGGTGATGGAAAGGACGGCGACCGGGATGGAGGCACTGACGGTCAACCCGACTTTTAGGACGAGATAAAGTGAAGACGCGCCGAAGACCATCCCGAGCAGCGTGCCGATGATGAGCGGCAGGATGGTGAGCTCGCGCATGCTCACGTGCGCGGGAACGTAGGGCTTGAAGGAAGCGAGGAAGGGATTCGTCGGTTTGGCCCCGACGATGTCGGGCATTTCGTTAGGCGGATTTCGTGGGTCGATGGTCGGCATCAGTGTGAATTCGGCTGGCGATGGATGATTGCGCTTCCGGAGCAGAGCGATTCCGCGCGGCTAATGCAACTGCAAACGTGGCGGAGCGGACAGTTGCGATTTTTTGGCGTTCCTGACAATCTTCGCTTCCGTGACCGCACCTGCCCTGCCCAATGAATGACGATTCCAAACAGTGGAGCAAGCTTCTCCAATCGATCGCCAATGGCGTGGTCATTCCGATTGTGGGGCGCGATCTGCTGCGGATCGAAATCGATGGGCGCCAGCAATTGCTCTACGAATATTTGGCGGCGAAACTCGCGGCCGAACTCGAAGTCGAGTGCGAACCTTCGGCCAGCATCGATCAGGTCGTCGCCGCTTACCTTAACGCGAGCCGCCGGAATTCTCGCGATGACGTCAACGTCAAGACCTTCGAAATCCTCGGTCAACTGCGCGATGCCCGCGGCCAGATTCCGATCCCCGAACCGCTCCGCCAGCTCGCCACGATCGAGCCGCTGCGTCTCTTCCTCAGCACGACGGTGGATTCATTTCTGGCCAGAGCGCTCGGCTCGCCCGCCGATCACGTCTTCGCCTACGCGCCGAACTCCGCCCTCGCCGATATCCCGCGCGATTACACCCGGTCGCCGCATCGCGTGGTCTTCCATCTCTTCGGCAAAATCTCCGGCATTCCCGACAGCGCGCTCATCGATGAGGAGACGCTCGAGTTCATTTGGAAACTGCACGAAGAATCGATGTCGGGGCGTCTCGCCAATCTCTTCGATGAGTTGCGCAACAAGCGCCTGCTCCTGATCGGCAACGCGCATCCCGACTGGCTCGCGCGCTTCTTCGTCCGGTTGAGCCGGCGCGACCGGCTCTATAGCGGAAACGAGGCGCGTGAATTCGTGGCCGATGGCGCCGTGGTGGCGGATGTCCAGCTGCGCGATTTCCTGGAGAATTTCAGTCCGCAGACGAAATCGTTCGGCGTCGCGAACCCGATCGAATTTGTGGACCAGCTCGCACAGAAATGGGACGCGTTTAGCGAGAAGCCGGCGGTGGCGGAAGTGCATGCGTCGGTTGTCGCCTCCAAGCCGCCCGCAGTTTTCCTCAGCTACGCGAGCCAGGATTTCGAAGCGGTCGAGCGGCTCCAGAATAATCTGGGCGGCGCGGGATTGGATGTCTGGTTCGATAAGGCGCGCCTCGGCTCCGGCGATCCGTGGTGGCCGGTGATCGAGCAGAACATCGCCGCCTGCGATGTCTTCGTCCCGGTGATCTCGGCCAACACGAACAAACGCGACGAAGGCATTTTTATTCGCGAATGGAACCGGGCGCTCGAACGGCTCCGCGACATGGATCGAGCGACCGCCCGGCTCATTCATCCTGTTATTGTCGATGACACCGCGGAAGCGGCCGTCACCTTCAGCGGATTTCGCGACTTTCATTACACGCGCGCGGCCGGCGGCGAACCCAAAGCGGATTTCGTCAAGACGCTCACGGACATCGTCCGCGAGCGTCGCTTGAAGGCTGCCTCCCAATGAGCGAACCCGGGGCCGAGCTGGCCGATGCGCAGCATCCGTGGATTGGGCTCGCTTCATTTACCGAAAGCGATCGTCAGTTTTTCGCCGGCCGCAGTGACGAAATCGAGGACCTCGTCCGATTGGTTCGGCGCGATAACCTTACTTTGCTCTATGGCGTTTCCGGCCTGGGCAAGACCTCGCTTCTTCAAGCCGGCCTTTTTCCATCGCTACGCGAGGATAATTGTTTGCCGGTTCCGATTCGGCTCGATCATCTCGACGGCGCTGCCCCGCTAGCGGCGCAGGTGTTTCGTGCCATCACCGCTGCCGCGATTGCGGCCAATGTGGAAGCGCCGCGACCGCTCCCGAACCAAACGCTCTGGGAATATTTTCACCGCGAGGGAAATCATTTTTGGAGCGCACGCAACGACCTCGTCACACCGTTCCTCGCATTCGATCAATTCGAAGAATTCTTCACCCTCGGGCGCGAGAATCCCGCACGCGCGGCCCGCGCGGAAGCGTTCATCGCCGAGCTGGCCGATCTGGTCGAGAACCGTCCTTCCGCCGCGCTCCGCGACGATCCAGTGCGGGCGAAGGAATTCAATTTCAAGCCGGCGCCGGTCAAGGTCCTCCTTTCCATGCGTGAGGATTACCTGGCCGACCTGGATCGCATTCGTTCTCACTTCCGCGCGCTCGGCCAGAATCGTCTCCGTCTTTTGCCGATGGGCGAGCGCCAGGCGCGGCAAGTCATCGGCCTGGGTGCGTCACTCCTCGCTCCCGGAGTGGAAGATCGCATCGTCCAATATGTGGCCGGCGCGGCCGCCGAAGCGGATACGACTGAGATCACCGTCGCCCCCGCCTTGCTCAGCCTTGTCTTGCGCGAACTCAACGAGCGCCGCCTCGCGCGAGGGCCTGACGCGAAAATCACACCCGACCTGCTCGATGTAGAGCAGCACAAGATTTTCGAAGACTTCTACCTTCGCACGCTCGCAGACTTTCCGCCCGGCGTGCGCCTCTTCATTGAAGAAGAGCTTCTTACTGCGAGCGGTCATCGTAACAGTTGCGCTCTCGATGATGCTCTTACCCGGCCGGATGTAACCCTGCCAGTTCTCAATGAGCTGGTGAACCGGCGGCTTCTTGCTTACGAAGACCGCCATAACACGCGCCGGGTCGAGCTTACCCACGATGTCCTTGTTCCAGTTATCAAGGCCAGCCGCGATAACCGGCTTACTCGCGAAGCCCTTGCTCAATCCGAGCGACTCCGCGCCCAGCACATAGCCCAAAAACGGAAACAACGAATAACAGCCGCTCTGGCCGGCGCGCTGGCGGTGGCGTTACTCGCTACGATCTGGGGCGGCTACTATGTCTTTGTTGAGGAGCACAGCGCTTACTATCGCGACTTTGTTAAGAAGAACGGCTTTGCGGTTGGACTCGATCGCCTTTCCGAATCGGAAGCGCGGAAGCTTTCGAATTCGGTCTTACTCGTCCACAAGGGGATCACGATGGAGGGATGGAAGCCGCGCTGGAAACCGGCCTTCCGCATGGTCGCCGTCAACAGCGCATTGGAGCCCAGCACCAACCATTTCATAGGCACCTATCTGTGGAGGAGAGAGTTTGAGTCCGAGGATTCCGGCGACCAGTCTCAGGAAAAGGCCGAGCGTCTCGGGCTAAAGAGCGTGTGTCAGTGGGAGTTCGTCTCCAATGCCAGCGGCGAGATTATTTATGAACGCGCGCTCGCTCGCGACGGCCGCATGGTTTTCGGCTTCATCTATTCGCCGCCTGGGTCCGGGCCGGCTCAAACCCGGCTGGCTCGCTTTGTCGGGCCCGACGGATTTCCCCAGTTACAACGAAGTTCCGCGGCTGAGTACGTCTCCATCCATTATGACAACGACGGCTGGGAGGATCGGGTCACCTATCGCGATGGGAAGGATTTGCCGGCCGTCGGCCCAGACCGCGCCTATGGCCAGAGCATGAGTCATAACTCTCGAGGTCAAATCACGCTCTTACTTTCGCTGGATGCGGATGGAAAAAGGATGATCGACGCCGCGGGAAATTGCGGGATGCAGTACATCTACAACGAAAAGGGATGGCTGGTCGAACTTCGTTCGGTTGGGCCTGACTTGAAGCCGTTGCAGGTCAAAGAAGGCTGGGTTATCTCGAGGAACCAGCTCGATACTTTAGGCCGGGTCCGCCGCACGACTTTCCATGGCCTTAGTGAAGAACCAGTTCTACAAAAAGGCGGGTACCACGGCCTGGATTATCAATACGACGAGCACGGCAATGTCAACACGACCACTTATCTCGGTCTGGACGGGAAGCCAACGTTGCTTTCCATGGGTCTCGCGAGCTTGCGTTCGACCCACGACTCGCATGGCAACGTTACCCGGATGACCTACTATGGCTTAAGCGGTGAGCCGGCTTTGCATAGGGACGGTAACCACGGCTGGGAGGCCCAATACGATCCACGCGGTAACCAAGTTGGGCTCACTTATATCGGTGTGAATGGAAAGCCCACCGCCATGAGTGTGGGCTATGCCACCTTGCGGTCGGATTACGACCGGAATGCAAGAAAGACGCGACAGACCTACTATGGCTCTGACGGTGAGCCAGCTCTGCACAAGGATGGCAACCATGGCTGGGAGTCGCAGTTCGACGAGCGGGGAAACGATATCGCCACGACTTTTATCGGCGCGGACGGGAAGCCGGTAGTCCTTGCGCAAGGTTATGCGGTTATCCGCAAGAAGTACGACTCCGATGGCAACGAACTCGAGGTCGCTTACTTCAAGGCAAACGACAAGCCGGCCCTTACGCGCGATTCGGGCATCCACAAGGTTGTCCAAACTTACGATGGCCGCGGCCGGATGGTCCGAAAGAAATTCTACGACGACGACGGCGAGCCCGCCTTACACAAAGAGGGCTACCACGGATGGCACAAGGAATACGACGAGCGCGGCAATGAGATCGCGCAAAACTATTTCGGGGTGGACGAGAAACCGATTTTGCTCCCCGAGGGCTTCGCCACGATGAAGTCCGCCTACGATGCACGGGGACAGCGGACCCGGATGAGCCTGTATGGCGTGAAGGGAGAACGGGTGCGCCACCGCGACGGGCACCATGGTTGGCAGGCAGTGTTCGACGACCGCGGCCGGCGCGTCGCTGTCACTCATTTCGGAGAGGACGGAAAGCCGATCCTGCTGCCCGACGGCTACGCCCTGGTAAAGTGGGCTTACGATGAGCGTGACAAGGTCACCCGCCAGGATTATTACGGCATCAATCAAGAACCTGTTCTCTACAAGAATCGTTACCACGGTTGGAATTCGGATTACGACGAACGCGGGAATGAAACCGTTACAACTTTTTTCGGCCTCGATCGAAAGCCAATTTTGCTGAGCGACGGCTATGCTATCGTCAAATACGAGTACGACGCCCGCAGCAAGGTTACCCGAACCAGGTACTATGGCATCCGGGACGAGCCAGTCCTGCACAAGGAAGGATATCACGGCTGGGAAAGCACCTACGACGAGCGGCAAAACGAGATTGGACGGACTTACATAGGTCTCGACGGCCGGCCAATCTTGGTGGACTCAGGCTATGCCATGGCCCGAGCTACCTATGACGCTCAAGGCCGGCTGATCCGGATGAGCTTTCACGGCGTCGGTGGTGAACCAGTTCTACGAAAGGAGGGTTACCAAGGTTGGAAAACGGAGTATGACAAACTCGGCAAAGAGATCGACAAGGTCTATTTCGATCTAAACGGAAAGCCGGTTACTCTCCCCAAGGAGCAGACCAAGGCGGATCAAAACGAGTAATGACTTTCGAGTCCATCAATGGCGGCCTTCGCCACTTCCGCGATAAGCTGATCGCGCGCATCCTGGGGTTCTGCCGGATCCGCGGTGTAGATGGCGACGAAGATCGGGCCGCCCCTTGGCGGCCGCAGGACAGCGATATCGTTGGTTGCGCCGTCTCCACTCCGCCCGGTCTTATCGCCGACTTTCCAATCGGCCGGAATGCCCGCCCGAATCATCTTCAGGCCGGTTTGGCCTTGTTGCATCCAGCTCTCGAGTTTTGTCCGTGACGCGACCGACAGGACATCCGACGTGAACAACCGCTGGAGATCGGCACACATGGCCGCCGGCGTAGTCGTATCGTCCTCCTTTCCGGGCCTCGCAATGTTGAGGTCCGGTTCGTTGTGGTCCAGCCGCGAGAATTTATCGCCGAGGCTCCGCGCGAATTCAGTCCACTTCTCGGGGCCGCCGATCGCTTCCAGCAAGAGGTTGGCGGCCGTGTTATCACTCTGCTCGACCGCAGCGGCGCACAGCGCTTCCAACGTCATCCCGCCTTCCTTCACATGCTCGCGCGTGACCGGCGCGTAGGCTAGGAGCTGCGCCTCTCCATAGCGAACAAACCGATCCAGCTTCTCCTTGTTCTCGTCCATCCGCTTCAAGACCGCCGCCGCCGCGAGAACCTTGAACGTGCTGCACATGATGAATCGCTCGTCCGAGCGGTAATGGACACTGCGATTCGTCGATAGATCGAAGGCCGCGACTCCGATGCGGCTGCCAGCATGTTGTTTTTCGAGATCAGCGAACGCAGTAATATCGCCGCGGCTCTCTTCTGTTTTCGCGGCAGCGAGTGGAACGAACAACGCAGTTAGCAGCAACGTAAGAAATTTCATCGAATGTTGGCGTAACTGGTGGCCGCTCCCGATCGCAAAAGCGAAAAATAAGATCGCGGGGCGCTCCTACTTCGCCTGGATAAGCAAGGTCGGTCGTCCCGAGAGCGTTTCGTACCACGCCTTTGCGCGATGGTCGCTTCTTTCCCACGCGAGCTTGCTTGGATCTTTTGTCCATTCCTTCCCGCCGGAATTTCCCTGGAGAAAGATCGACATTTCTTTTTCGGACAGCTTGCCCCTATCCACCCGCGAATAAGCTTCGGCGACGCTGTGACCTTTTAGAAATTGGACCAGAGCGTGGTACTCACCGCTTGGGTTCTTGTACATGTTTGTCGTCACGCCTTCTTTGTCCGGCGCGCCCGCATCAATAGGCTTTCCGAAAAGCGCGCTGACTTGCTCCTCGGTCTGCCCGATGCGCGCGATGGCTTGGCCGCTGAAACCAATCACGATCGCGGCTGCTAGTATCAGGATGGGTTTCATAGTTGATTCTCGAATCTGCTCGATCTTAATGTGGGAGCGACCCCGTTAAATGTCGATCCTGCACGAAGCAATACTCTTTCGCGGCCGCGTTGCCGTTGCTTTTTGCGCTTTCGTTAGGTGCACCAGCCTGGCGAAAACCCATATGCAGCGCTGCGAATCAACAGCATGAGCAGGACGACGAAAATCATTTGGGCGGCCGGCACGACGCTCTTGCTGATCAGCGCGGGCGTGATTGCGCTGACACTCTTTTGGTTTCAGCGCGATCGCGCCCAGAACCTCGCGCTGCAAAAAGCGGGAAACGCTCTTACTCAAAAGGATTTCGAGTCCGCCCTCGCGCTCTACGATCAGGCGCTTCAGTTGCACTTGCCCCCCACCAAAGCGGGCGAAACTTATTATGGGCGCGCAAATGCCGAAACCGAGAAGGGCAGATACGACGAGGCTATCCGGGATTATTCGGAAGCGCTGAGACTCAATCCCAAGATCGTCGTTGCATATTGGGGGCGCGGTTACGCCTTCCAACTCAAAGGGGATTTGGACAGCGCGTTCAGCGATTACGCCGAGTACTTGCGCCACGATCAGAATGCCGGCCGCGTTTATTTCAATCGCGGCGGGATTTATCTCCAGCGCAAAGAGTGGGCGAAAGCGGTCGAGGATTTCAGCGAATCGATCCGGTGCGAACCGGAGCGGAGCGACGCCTACTTCCATCGCGGTTCCGCGCTGGCCGAGCTCGGCGAGCTGGATGGTGCCCTGGCTAGTCTCGACGCCGCGATCTCGATGAATCCAACGCTCGTCGCGGCGTATCAACTTCGCGCGACGGTCCATCGGAAACGAGGCGAACTCGAGCGCGCGCGGACGGACGAGCTCTTGGCGACGAAGCTCGCGCCCAGCACGCCCCCGATCGTTAGTCCGATTCAGTCCGGCACGCAGCTTCTCGACGAGGCGAGACTAGCTGAGATGGCCGGACGTTTTGACGAAGCGATCGATCTTTGCGACAAGGCGCTGGAGACCAAGCTGGGCCCTCCCATTATGTCGAACGCCTATATGACCCGCGGCAACGCTTTTGCCGGCAAGCGAGACTGGGACAGGGCTCTGCGGGATTACGATGAGGCCGTCAGGATACAGCCATACAATTACGACGCCTTGGTGAACCGCGGCAACGCCTACGCCCAAAAGAAAGAGCGAGACAAATCAACCCGCGATTATGACGAAGCGATCCGGCTTAATCCGAAAATGTTCCAGGCTTATTGTAATCGCGCCATGAATTATTTCGCCGCCGGCGATCTTGATCGCGCCCTCGCGGATCTAACGGAATCCGTCCGTTTGAATCCGAAGTTCGCGGAAGGATACTCGAGGCGTTCGATTGTTCTCCTCCGCCTGAAGCGCAAGGACGCGGCCCTGACCGACTCCGACTCGGCGGTCAGGCTCACGCCGGATAGCGCGGAACCTTACGTTGTCCGCGCACGCTTGCGATCGGCCCGTCGGGAATTCTCCCTTGCGCGCGCTGATTTCGAACGTGCCCTGGAGCGTTCGCGCGAACCACATTCGTCGTTTTTAAACTCTCTCGCTTGGTTTTTCGCGACCTGCCCCGACCAGTCAGGTCGGGATGGCAAAAAATCGATCCAGCTGGCGACCAAAGGATGCGAGCTCACCAAATGGAAGGATACGCACCTGCTCGACACGCTTGCTGCGGCTTTCGCCGAGACCGGCGATTACGACCAGGCGATCAGGCGCCAGTCCGAAGCGATCCAACTCTATGATGGTCCCGCTGATGTTCGCTCCGGAATGGAAAAACGCCTGGCCTTATACCGGCAACACCATCCCTGTCGGGAGGAGCCAGGCGACTGAAAACCTTAATCCCTACGCCCTTCGCTCAGCGATCGACTGCAAAATTTCGGCGATGACTTCGGTGCGCGGCTTCGCACCGAGATTGCCTTGGCCGTGGATGCGGACGCTGACGCCATTCGCTTCGAGGTCGCGATTGCCGATGACGAGCATGGTGTGGACTTTCATTTGCTCGGCGCTCGCGATCTTGGCTTTGATGTGGTCGGTGCTGGCGTCGAGTTCGCAGCGGACTTGGTGGGCGCGTAGTTCGGCGTGAACTGAGCGGGCGTACTCGAGCAGCTTCGGCTCGTCGCCGATCGGCAGGATGCGGACTTGCTCCGGGGAGAGCCAGAGCGGGAAGTTGCCGGCGTAGTGTTCGATGAGGAAGCCGATGAAACGCTCGTGGGTGCCAAGCGGCGCGCGGTGGATGCAGAGAGGAACCTTCTCGGTGTTGTCGCGATCTTTGTAAACGAGATTGAAACGGCGCGGCTGCGCGAAATCGACCTGGTTGGTCGCGATGGTGAATTCGCGGCCGATCGCGCTCCAGACCTGGACGTCGATCTTGGGTCCGTAGAATGCGGCTTCGTTAGGCACTTCGACGTAGTTGATGCCGGCGCGCTGAAGCACGCCGCGCGTCATCTCTTCCGTTTGTTTCCAAAGCTCCGGCTCATCGACGAACTTTTCGCCGAGCCGCGCCGGGTCATGAGTCGAGAACCGCATCACGTATCGGTCGATGCCGAAGAGCTTGAAGTATTTCAGATACATCTCGTTCACGGCATTGAACTCGGCCTCAAACTGGTCGGGTGTCATGTAAAGATGGGCGTCATTCATCTGCAATGAGCGCACCCGCATGAGGCCGAACAGCTCGCCGCTTTGCTCGTAGCGATGGCAGGTACCGTACTCGGCGAAGCGCAGCGGAAGGTCGCGATAGCTCCGGGGTAACGCATCAAACATCTTGTGGTGATGCGGGCAGTTCATCGCTTTCAGATAGTAGCGACGAGGCTGCTCGTTCAGGAACACCAGCCGCGTCTGGCAGCGATTCTTCTCTTCGAACGCCTCGAGAACATCCTTTGGCACATCGCCGGCCTCGATGACCGCGCTGATCGCCTGCTCGAATTGAACCTCTCCGGAAATCGGTTGGAAAATATCAGAACCGTGCGCGCGCAGATATTTTTCGAGAACGGTTCTCGCCTCCTCGATCTTCGCTTCGAGCGCTGCGACCTCGTGCGCGTCTTCGTGTAGTTCCATCGGCGGAAACATCGATTCCTTGTAGTAAGGAAGGTGGCCGCTCTTTATGTACAAGCTCTCGCGCGCGAGGTTCGTTGAGCGCACGCGCTGATAACCGGCGGCGAACTCCGTTTCCCTGGCGAGCTTCTCAAGTTCGTCGATGATGGCGGCGCCGCGGGGGAGCCAGAGGGGGAGGCCGGGGCCAACGTCGTCGTCGAAGGTGAAGAGCTCTAGTTCTTTGCCGAGCTTGCGATGGTCGCGCTTCTTGGCTTCCTCCAGCATGGCGAAGTATTCGTCGAGCTGGGTCCTGTTCTTGAAGGCTGTGCCGTAGATGCGCTGGAGCTGCGGATTCTTTTCGTCGCCTTTGTAGTAGGCGCTCGCGACATGCGTGAGCTTGAATGCGCCGATGTTGCCGGTGCGCATGACGTGCGGGCCGGCGCAGAGATCGGTGAACTCGCCGTTGCGATAGAGCGAGATTTCTTCGCCTTCGGGAATGTTCTGGACGATATCGAGCTTGAACTTCGACGGAGAAGATCTCTCACCAAGGGCGCCAAGGACACCACGGTTTGCCATATCCAGCGCCTCGTCGCGTGAGACCGCGACGCGCTCGAAGGTGTGGTTGGCTTTGACTTCCTTTTTCATCTCGGCCTCGATCTTTTCGAAGTCTTCGGGCGAAATGCGGTGGTCGAGTTCGACATCGTAATAGAATCCGTTCTCGACCGGCGGACCGGCGGCGAATTGCGCGTCGGGCCAGATCTTGAGAATGGCGGTCGCCAACACGTGGGCAGCAGAGTGCCGCAACCGCTCGATGTCGGTCATCTGCGCACGTTGCTCCAGTGTCTTGCGTTCTTCGGCCATGGTTCGGCGAGCAATCTAGTGCGGGAGGATGGTGACGCGAGGAAATTTCCGCATCCGTCGCGGAGATGATTTCCGTTTCATCTGAAATGAAGGCACTCGTTTTTCACCGGCCGGGACATGTCGAAATCAATCAGGTTCCCGATCCGAAGATCGAACACGACGACGACATCATCGTGCGCGTCACTTCGACGGCGATTTGCGGCTCGGACCTCCACATCTTCAACGGGTTTTTCCCGCAGAAGAACGACATGGTGCTCGGCCACGAGTTCATGGGGATCGTGGAAGAGACCGGACGCGGTGTGAAAGCGGTGCAGAAGGGCGACCGAGTAGTGGTGCCGTTCCCGATCGCGTGCGGACACTGTTTCTTTTGCGGCGACGGCCTGCCGGGCCACTGCGAGAATTCGAATCCGGAAAAATACGGGCCGGAAGGCGGAGTCATCGATCAGAAAGGCGGCGGGCTTTTCGGTTACACCGATCTCTACGGCGGCTATGCCGGCGGCCAAGCGGAATACGTCCGGGTGCCGTATGCCAACTTTGGTCCGCGCAAGATCTCCGATCGTTGCAAGGATGAAGAGGTCCTTTTTCTGACGGACATTTTTCCGACCGGCTGGGCGGCGATCGACTGGGCGAATCTAAAAGGTGGCGAAACGGTGGCGGTGTTTGGTTGCGGACCGGTCGGATTGATGGCGCAAAAGATCGCGTGGCTGCGCGGGGCGAAGCGCGTGATCGGCGTGGATATTCAACCGTACCGGCTGGACATGGCGCGTCGCGCCGCGAACTCGGAAGTCATCAACGCCGCTGATGGTAACGCGGTCGAAGCAATCCGCGACATGACCGCGGGACGCGGCGCGGATGTCTGCGTGGATGCGGTGGGCCTCGAGGCCGATCGCAAATTGAAGGACAAGCTTTCGAATATTGTGCATATGCAGGCGGGCAGCATCGCGGCGCTCAAACTCTGCGTCAGCGCGGTGCGGCGCGGCGGCGTGGTCAGCGTCGTGGGAGTTTATGGAATGCCTTACGACGCGTTTCCGCTCGGCCAGATTTTCGACAAGGGAATCTCGATGCGATTCGGTCAGGCGCCGGTGCAGAAATACATCGACGAACTCATCGGCATCGTGGAGCGGGGCGAGATCAAGCTCGACGACATCATCACGCACCGGCTGCCGCTTGATCAGGCGCCGCACGCCTACCAGATTTTTTGCGATAAAGAAGACAACTGCGTGAAGGTGGTGCTGACGCCGTAGATGCGCATTGAATGCGCTGTCATCCCGAGCCGCGATAGACGGCGATGGACCTCACAAGCGGTCAATCGCTTCCGCGAAAAACACACGTGCTCCGTCATCGGACGCCTGAAGTTTGGCGACAGCCGAAATTGCAACTGGGAGGTCCCTCGGCGCGCTGCGCCAGCCTCGGGATGACAGCTGTCAACGCCTTACTTCACCTCCGCCAGTTTCTTCACGTCGATCCGCTTGAGCCATTCCTGGAGATCTTTCGCCTCCTGACCTTGCGTCTCGATCGTTAAGACGTAGCGCTTTGCCACCATCAGCCAGAGCGTGCCGTGTTTGCCTTCGTTTTCGAAAGTTTCAAACCCGGGCATGCCTTCGATCGTGAGCGTCTTGGTGTAACCTTCGGGCGTCGAAGTGCTCATGTTCCAGGCGGCGGTCGTGGACGCGACGTAGTCGGGATTCGCGGCGGAATCGAGAAGGCTGATCGACGTCGTCGGCGCGGTGTCGGCCGTGCCTTTTTTGTAATCGCGATGCGCACTCGTGATTTTGGTGCCGCCGATATCGTCGGTGGAGCCCTCGGCTTTGTCGGCTGTCCAATCGGCAGGCGGGTTCGGAAGCAACGGAAGGAGTTTTGAGAAATCGACCACCTGGACGAGTTGCGGTTCCTCGGCGGCGCGGCTGGCCGGCGCGCCACAGAACGCCAGCGCGAGAGCGAGAAAAGTAACGCCTGTTTTCATTCGGGTTTCGGGCCGAGCGCCTGTACTCGATTGACTTTAACGAGGGGGTTTGTCAAGACGCGATCCATGTGGCGAGGCAAATGGATGCTGATTTTGATCGTGCTCGCCGCTTTCGCGGTGCGGTTGATCCAAATCGACCAGCCCTTTATCGATCCCTGGAGCTGGCGGCAAAGCGATGTGGCCGCGATCGCCCGGAATTTTTTCGAGAACGGTTTTCATTTCCGCCGGCCGCAGATCGATTGGGCAGGAAACGAGCGGGGATATGTCGGAACGGAGTTTCCGATCCTTCCGTTTGGCGCGGCGCTCTTATATGGAAGCGCCGGCGTTCACGAATGGATCGGGCGGATTCAGGGCGTGCTGCTTTTCGTGGCGGCGCTGCCGTTTTTCTTTCTGCTCGTGCGCAGAATTTTCGGCGAGGTGGTTGCGGTGTGGGCGACATTTTTCTACGCGTTCGCGCCGCTGAGCATTGTCGCGAGCCGGGCTTTCATGCCGGATGTTCCGTCGCTGAGCCTGGCGATCGCCGGGATGTATTTTTTTCTGCGGTGGGTGGAGGAGGAGAATCGGCGCGCGTTGATCGGCTCTGCGCTTCTCATTTCGCTCGCGCTGCTCATCAAGCTTCCGACAGCATTAATCGGCGCGCCGCTGCTTTATCTCGTCGTAAGCCGGGGTTCTGACCAAGGAGGGGCGGTTTACAAACCGCCCGCAGGAGACGGCGGACTGGAGACCGCCGCTGCTAGTAAAGAAAAAGACGGCGATTTGGAAATCGCCGCTCCTTGGAAGAGCACGCTTACACGCTGGGAACTCTGGCTGTTTGCCGTGATTACGCTCGTTCCGTCCGCGGTCTGGTATTGGCATGCGCTTCGGATCGCGGAGAAATTCTATCCGTACCATTTTTTCGGCGGCGGCGGTTTCCGGATCATGAGCGCATCTTGGTATTGGAAAATCGCGCAGCAAACCGCGCTTTCGAGCCTCAGCCTGCCGCTGTTTGCGCTGGCGATCATCGACCTCTTCGTGGCGCCGCGCGGAAAGTACGCCCGGCTCTTTCACTGGTGGCTCGGCGCGATGGTCGCGTTCGTTTTTTTCGTGGGCTGGGGAAATCGGCATCAATGGTATCAGCTCCCGCTTATTCCGATCGCCGCGGTCCTGGCAGGGTGCGCCTGCCAATGGGCGGCGTCGCTCCTGGGTTCGGGGCGGATCATTCGCGCGTTCGGCTCGATTGTGTTGGCTGGCTGGTTTGGAATTTCAGCGTACCAAAGTGCCCGGCCTTTCTACAGGCCCTCCGCTGCGGGCCTTCGAAATCTCGGAGTGGAATTGCAGGAAGCGACCACGGCGAACGCGTTGATCATCGCGGCCACTGATGGTGATCCGACCGTGTTCTATTACGCACATCGGAAAGGCTGGCACTTTCTCGGAGACGGAATTTACCAGGGCAATCCGCTCGATAGCGCCCAGATCATTGCCAACTTGGAAAAACTGCGCGGCCGCGGCGCGACCCATCTCGTTTTCTATGTCGGCACGCGATGGTGGCTGGATTATTACAAAGAGTTCGCCGAGCGACTCGCGGTGAGCGCGACCCTTGTCGAAGAGACGCCGGAGTTTACCATCTTTAAACTCGAGCCCGCGCCGCAATGAACCAAAACTTTGAAATCCGGCCCGCCAGCGTAGCCGACGTGCCGACTATTCTGAGCTTGATCCGTGAACTCGCTGATTACGAGCGCGCACCGGACGCGGTTGTCGCGACGGAGAAGGAACTGCGCGATGTGCTGTTCGGCGCGCAGCCCTCAGCCGAAGTCTTGCTAGCGCTGGAGAAGGGCGATCCCGTCGGGTTCGCCGTTTACTTTTTTAATTTCTCGACCTGGCTGGGACGGCCGGGGCTTTATCTCGAAGATCTTTTTGTGCGGCCGAACGTGCGCGGCAAGGGATTTGGCCGGGCCTTGCTCGCGCGCCTGGCGCAAATCGCGCAGGAGCGCGGCTGCGGACGAATGGAATGGGCGGTGCTGGATTGGAACGATCCCGCGATCCAGTTCTATTGCAAACTTGGGGCGGAGCCCATGAACGAGTGGACCGTCTTTCGGCTGACGCAGGATGGGATCGCGAAGCTGGCGAGAGAGCGAGCCGTAATCCCATAGGACCAATACGACGGATAGGACCTATTGCGGAACGCGCGCGAAGGCGCGGACGGGGAAGGTCCCCATGCCTTTCACTTTTACCGGCACGGCAAAGAAGCGCGCGCCCCGATCGGGAAGCGCAGCCAGATTGCACATATGCTCGACGATTGGAATCTCGGCGCCGAGCAGCGCCGAATGGACCGGACGATTTCCATCGTCGGTGCAATCGATGTTGAACGAATCGATGCCGACGAGCGTGACGCCGGCCTCGACAAGAGACTTCGCCAGGTCGCCGGTGAGATACGGATGTCCCTCAAAATACTGATCAGTCCGCCAATGCGCGTCCCATCCCGTGTGAACGAGCAGCGCTTTGCCTTTGAGCGGCGCGAGCTCGATCGGCAGGCGATCGATCGCACGCTGGCGTCGCTCGGTGGCGCGAACCACGACACAATCGAGATTTGCTAACGACTCAAGCTCGAGCTCCGAGAGGTCCTTGCCGTGCGCATAGCGATGGAAAGGACTGTCGAGATACGTTCCGGTATTCGCGACCATCTCGATCTTCCCGATCTGAAATTCCGTTCCTTCGGCGTAGCGCGCACGCGAAGCTTCCCGGCTGAGGTAATCGCAAATAATCGGAGCGGGCAGACCTTTGTAAGTCACCATCCCGTGCTCGACGGTGTGGCTCAAATCGATGAGTTTGCCGTCAGACATCCGGGAAACATGGCAGCGCGATTCAATGAAACAAGGAACGGCGGTTTACAAATCGCCGACCAAAGACAACGGCGGTTTGTAAACCGCCGCTCCTTGAAGCTTATCAGACCGCCGAGATGAAGATCGAAGATTATGCATTCCTGAGTGACACGCAGACCGGCGCGCTGGTCAGTCGCGATGCGTCGGTCGATTGGCTTTGTTTTCCGCGATTCGATTCCGGCGCGTGCTTCGCGGCTTTGCTGGGCGACCGGGAAAACGGGCGCTGGAAATTCACCCCGGAGGCCGAGATCACAGCAACGCGCCGCCGTTATCGTGGTGACACGCTGATTCTGGAAACGGAAATCGAAACAGCGGACGGTGCCGTGCGCCTGATCGATTTCATGCCGCCACGAGGGAAAAATCCGGACATGATCCGGATCGTTGAAGGCATGAGCGGAAACGTGCGGATGACAATGGATCTGATCATCCGGTTCGATTACGGGCACATCATTCCGTGGGTGCGCAAGAAACACGGCGGCCTCGAGGCGATCGCCGGCCCGGACGCGCTGATTTTGCGCACGCCGATCGAAACGCGCGGTGAGGACCTGACGACGGTGGCGGAGTTCGACATGAAGGAAGGCGATCGCATTCCGTTTGTGCTCACCTGGTTTGCATCCCATGACGAACCGCCGCGCGCCGTTAATCCGGAGCATGCCCTGCAACAGACGGAAGATTATTGGACCTCGTGGTCGAAACAATGCCGCGCACCGGGGCCGTGGCGCGATGCGGTGACCCGTTCGTTGATTACGCTGAAGGGCCTCACTTACGCGCCGACGGGCGGGATCGTAGCGGCGGCGACGACTTCGTTGCCGGAAGGAATCGGTGGCGTGCGGAACTGGGATTACCGTTATTGCTGGCTGCGCGATGCGACCTACACGCTCTACGCGCTGATGAACGCGGGCTTCCTCGATGAAGCGCGCGCCTGGCGCGAATGGCTCTTGCGCGCGATCGCCGGCAGCGCCGCCCAACTCCAGATCATGTATGGCGTGATGGGCGAGCGCCGGCTCGAGGAGTACGAGATCCCGTGGCTCGCGGGCTACGAGAACTCAAAGCCGGTGCGAATCGGGAACGCCGCGTCGAACCAGTTCCAGCTCGATGTTTATGGCGAAGTCATGGCCGCGATGCATGTCGCCCATCGGCTGGGGATCGAGACGAATGAAACTGAGTGGCGCATGCAGGTCTCGCTCATGACTTTCCTGGAATCGAAGTGGGAGGAACCGGATGAGGGCATCTGGGAAGTGCGCGGCGGGCCGCAGCAATTTACCCATTCCAAGATGATGGCGTGGCTGGCGTTCGATCGCGGAGTGAAGCTGGTGGAGGAATGTCATTGCGCCGCCGGCGAACATTTGGCGCGCTGGCAGAAGATTCGCGATCAGATTCACGCGCAGGTCTGCGAGCTCGGCTACAACGCGAAGAAGAAAGCCTTCACGCAGTTCTATGGATCGGACGAACTGGATGCGAGCCTGCTCATGATGCCGCTGATCGGCTTCCTGCCGCAGGACGACGAACGCGTGGTGAACACGGTGGACGCGATCCAGCGCGAGCTGATGCAGGATGGTTTGATCCTTCGCTATCGGACGGAGAGAAATGACGTGGATGGATTGCCCGGATCGGAGGGCGTGTTTTTGCCGTGCTCATTCTGGCTGGCCGATTGCCTGCACCTGTTGGGGCGGACAACGGAAGCGAAAGAACTGTTTGAACGTCTGCTCGAATTACGGAACGACGTCGGCCTTCTCTCTGAGGAATACGATCCGCGCGCCAAACGGCAGCTCGGGAATTTTCCGCAGGCGTTCACGCATGTCGCGCTCGTCAATACCGCCCGGATCCTGAACGGCGGGCGTGATCCGACTAAAATCGACCGACCTGCACGAGACGCTTGATCGTGTTTTCGGCGACAGCGTTAATTAGTTCTTTACAGAAAAAGTCGGACAGTTGAGTCTCGGGGCCATGCGTCCCCCTTTTGGCCGTGCTGCATTTCTCGCAATGGTCGTGTTCCTTCAGAACGCAGCTGCCCAGACCGTGGTGAATTCCACCTACGTTGGCTTGTCGTTGGGGAATTATGGCGCGGCGAATAATTGGGTACCCGCCGAGGTGCCGAACAATACCGCCGACAAGTTGTACAACGTCACGATTCCTCCGACGATCTCCGTGGCAGTCGATGTCGACGCGACCATTTCGAATCTTACGATGGGCAATTTCCTGAACATTTTTGGAAAAACGTTGACCGTTACCGGAACGACGCTGAGTCCGGTTGATCAAGCATCCAACGTGAATGTGACGTCGACCGGGAATGTTTCGGGCACGTTTAACGCGGGAACCCTCTCCGGGTTTGCAGACCAAACGCTCAAAGGCCGCTACCTTATCGGGAGCGGAGGCGCTCCGGCGACCTTGCAATTCGAGAGCGCGGATGTGGTGGCATTGAGCGGCGAGCTGAGTTTGTCGGGTACGTTCGCCAGAGTGATCGACGAGTACGGAAGCGACGCTCTGCGCAATCTCGCCCGGATCGAAAGCAGCGCGGTCCTTTCTCTGGACGGCCACAATTTGACGGCCTTCGCCCCATTCACGAACAAGGGAACGCTCAAGCTCGGCGGAGGCTATGCCACTATTTTCACGACGTATTCGTTGACCAACTATGATTTTGGAACGCGAACCCTGCGCGGCGGGAAGTTTGTTCTGAATCAATTCGGGACGCCGGGGAATTTGCCTACCGAACTGCGTTTCGAGGGAGCGGACATCGTGAATAACGGAAGCGCGATTGAGCTTGGTGGCGCTGCCTCGCGGATCGCGGACGTGGCAGGAAACGATGGCCTGAGGAATCTCGCCAGAAATCTTCCCGGCGCATCTCTAACCCTGCGAGATCATAATTTTGCGACAGCAGGAGGGTTTGGGAATGACGGCCTCCTCTCACTGACCCGATCCACCTTCATTGTCGCCGGTCCGTTAACCACCTTCGATCCAGCGACCCGGACATTCAGCGGCGGCGCCTATGAAATTGTCGAAGGGTCCGGATTCAAGTTCAGCGGCGCCGATATCGTGCATAACGGCGCATCGATCGTCCTGGCTTTTGGAGGAAGCGTTACCGACCTGACCGGGAACAACGGGCTGCGGAATTTCAGCGACAACCTGGAGAGCGGCGTCTTTGTGGTTGGCCAGGGTATCGATTTCAGAGCGCCGGGCGATTTCACGAACGCGGGCAGCGTTACGACGATTGGCTACTACGGCGGCATTCCCGAAGCGCCGCCCGCCTTTGGAAAGTTCACTGTCGCACCTGGATTTGCCTACACCCAAACCGGTGGGACCACCTCAAACAGCGGCAGACTCACCGCGGATCGCGTCAATATTTTGGGAGGATCGTTTCTCTCCGACATCGGCACGATTCAAGGCAACGTTTTGATCACAAACGCGACTGTGTTCACCTCCCAAAGTGCGGTCATCAACGGAAACGTAACGCTGAGCTCGGGCTCACATTATCACAGCACCATCGACCGTTTCGGTCAGGTCGGAGCGTGGCGGCACATTGCCGGAAACGTTGTCTTGGCGGGCACGTTGGAAATCGAAATTAGCGATCAAATCTTTCTCGGCAGCAACGCTGTTCTTTCTGTCCTCGAGAGCACCAAACCGATCACCGGCGTATTTGGAAATGCGCCAAACGGAACCAGAATCCCGACGATCGATGGCCGGGGATCGTTCGTTGTAGTTTACGAACCAAACAGGATCACACTCACACAATTCAGGGCGACACCGTCGACCGCTCAATTGCTCAACATTTCCACGCGCGCTTTCCTGGCGCGCGGCGACGATAGTTTTTTCTTCGAACGTGCTTTGGCCGTCGGCGGTTTCATCATTACGGGAACGGAGCCGAAAAAGGTAATCATCCGAGGGATCGGTCCCTCGCTTTCGAAATCGGGAGTTGGGACCACTTTGGAGGATCCCACCTTGCAATTGAACGCTTCAGGCGTCGGGGTGATCGCGACGAACGATAACTGGAAAGAGACACAGCAGAGCGAGATCATGCAGAGTGGGCTGGCACCTGCTGATGACCGGGAAGCGACCATTGTCGCGACCCTGAACCCAGGCTCGTATACCGCCATCCTGAAGGAAAAAAAAGGTCTGGCCGGTCACGGGCTGATCGAAGTTTACGACCTTTCCAGAAACAGCGGCTCAAAACTGGGCAACATAAGCACGCTCGGTGTTACCGATTCCAGCAATGTCCTCATCGGAGGAATAATCGCTGCCGGAGATGGACAAACGAACGCGGAGATTGTTGTCCGCGCCCTTGGACCGCAAATGAAGAGGAGCGGCGGCATCTTCACCGCGCTTGAAGATCCGACTCTGGAGCTGCGAGATAACAACGGCAGCATCCTTGCCTTCAATGATAATTACGGCTCGCCTTCTGAGCAGTCGCTGCCGGTTCCGAGCGAGCTCCAGCCTTTCTTCAAGACCGAATCCGCCATGCGCGTGTCGCTGCCTCGCGGCAATTATACCGCGATTGTCCGGGCCAAAGGCAACGCCAGTGGCTTGGCGCTCGTGGAGTTCTACGATTTGCGGCGCTGACCGCCGCTTGTCCGATTCGCGAACTTCAGACGCTCTGCACGAGGCGCTTAATCGTGTCTTCGCCGGTGACGATGCCGATCAGTTTTTTTTCCGAATCGACGACGGCCGCCAGGCCGAGACGCGCGGCCCGCAGCCGTTGGATCACTCGATAGGCCGGTTCGGCTTCATTCGCGGTTACGATGCGACGCGCATATTGGCCCAAAGATTCTCGGCGCTGGCTCTCGAATAAGATGTCGAGAACGTTGATGATCCCGATCGCCTGGCCGTCGGCGGAAATCACCGGCAGGCGATCGACGCCGGCGCGGCTGCTTATCGCTAATGCTTCGTCGATGGAAATATCGGGGCGGACAGTGAGCGCCTTTTCCAGCGGCACCATCACGTCGGATGCTTTGACGTTCCGGAAATCCACGACGTTGTGGATCATGGCGCGCTCGGTCGAAGTGAGGGAACCTTCGCGTTCGCCTTGCACCGCGATTTGTTTCAACTCCTCCCGTGCGATGAAGAGCCGGGCCGATTCGCTCGCGCGGCGCGGAATGAGAAGACGGCCGGCGCGTTCGCCGATTTCGAGAATAGGCCAGAGCAGGATCGAGATCCATTCCAGCATGCCGCCCAGCGCGGCGAGGGCGCGAAACGGGAAACGGCGAAAGAGCGATTTCGGAAGAACGCCGAGGAAGAAAAGATAAATCGGCAGCGCGATCAGGATGGCCCAGAGAAAACCGGCGGAGCCGAACCGGGTGACGAGGAGTTTGGTCAGGATGAGCAAGCCGAGAATGTTGGCCAGGTTTGTGACCAGAAGAACGGTGATGAGCAGGCGCTCGGGCCGCTTGATGAGCCGATCGAGTCGCAAAGCCGCGGGGCGATGCTGCTTCACATGATGACGGAGCCGGACTGGATCGATCGAGAGCAAGCCGGCTTCGATGCCCGCGAAAAAAAACGAGATCGTCCAAAGAAATAGAATGGCGAGACCGTAGATCATGCCGCGGTCGCTCCGTTGCCTTCCTGCTCGGGATCGAGGCAGGCGGTTTTTTCCAGCAGGATTTCTTCGATCCGCTTCCGTCCGGCCCGCCGGATCGTGATGGCGAGCCGCGGCATTTCGAACCGCGTGCCGGAAGGCGGCAGATAACCGAGCCGGTTAAAAACAAAACCGCCGATGGTATCGAGCCCTTCCGCTTCCAGTTCGAAACCGAGATGCTCGCTCAAGTCGTCCAGTCGCGCGTTTCCGCTCACGAGAAAGCGGCCGTCATCGAGCGGCTCGATATAGAGATCGGCGTCGCCGAGCGGCGCGGCATCGCTCATGATTTCTTCGGTGATATCGGAGAGAGTGATGATTCCTTCGGTGCCGCCGAATTCATCCACCACGATGGCGAGTCCCTGCGCATGGGTGAGAAAACTTCGGAGCAGATCCATCGCCTTCATGGTCTCGGCGACATACGAAGGCGCGCCCATGAGCTCGGTGTAATGCTCCGCCGGATTCAGGAGAAACAATTTCACATCGAGCACACCCACGATCTGGTCCGGAGTGTCTGCGTAAACCGGGACGCGGCGATGGCGGCGCTGCCGCAATTGCGCGATCGCTTCTTCGTTCGTGCAATCGTCCGGCAGCGCGAAAGTGTCCACCCGCGGCGTCATGCAATCCTTCGCGGTCTTGTCGCCGAGCTTGATGATTTCCTGGATCATCTCGCCTTCGGCTTCCTGGAGCGTGCCTTGCTCCTCTCCCATCTCGACGAGGGTTTCGAGTTCCTCGTCGCTGAGCTGTTTTCGTTTTTGCAGGTGAAGCGGCGTGAGACGATCGACGATCGCGGTGCTGGCCCGCTCGAGAACGCGGCCGACGCGATCGAGCAGCGGCATCATCGTCTTGAGCGTGAAGACACCGAGCGCGGACAAGCGATAGGGCGCAGACAGCGCGAGGAGTTTTGGGATCAGATCGCAAAGCAAAACCACGATCGCGAAAATAACTGTCGCCGCGAGCCAGGCCGGAACGCGCGCGGCGAGCGGCCCTTGCCAGATCAGGAAAAGGCAGAGCACGACGATGGGAACATTTGCGAAGACGTCGCCGAGGAGGAGAACATTGAGGACGCGGCGCGGATTCTGACGAAAGACGCTGATGAATTCCTTCAGCGACGGATTTTTTTCCTCGAGCCGACGGAGCTGATGGGACTTGAGCGAAAAGAGCGCGGTCTCGAGGCCCGAGAAAAGCGCCGACCAGAAGATCAGGATCGCGATTAGAAAAAGAAGAATGATAAGGGTGGGCAGCGTCATTTTCTGGAGACGGCCTGCCCCCAGGCCGTTTGGTGGACAACACTCGCAGTGTGCTCTTCCGGCGCGGAGGCGCGCCGGCTCCAGTGTCGTCGTTTGCCCATCATCGCAGGCGCCCCCAAGTTACGGCCTGCATGAGCAAAGGCGAGCGGATTTCGCAGTTCGTGGCCTCGCTGGAAACCGGCGGCGTCACGGCCGACAGCGGCCGGCTGGCAGATCATCCCTATTACCGCGCCTTTTTTCAGTGCTGGAACGAGCAGCGTTATTACGAAGCGCACGACGTTCTCGAACAGGTCTGGCTCCACAGCCCCATCAGCGCCGAGGACGCGCAATACTTCAAGGGTTTGATCCAGGCGGCCGGGGCGTTCGTCCATTTGCAGAAGCAGTTTGAATATCCGACGCATCCGAAACATGGGCGGCGGCTCGGCCCCGCAGTGCGGCTGTTTCGGCTGGCGTTAAAGAACCTTGAGCCGTTTGGCGCGCGGCGGCACGCGCTCGAGTTAACCGCGTTTCGCGAGATGCTTTCGCGGTATTGCGCGGCCGTAGAAAGCGGGGGCGGCAAGAATCCCTGGACGCCTGAGACCGCGCCGCGCTTGACACTGTAACTCAGGCTTTCAGCCTGATATGTCCGGTAGGCTTTCAGCCTGCCGCCCGGAGCGGGCTGCAAGCCCGCTCGACCTATCCGGCTGAAAGCCTGAATTACGTGAAGATCAATTTGCAGCCGGCGAGGACCAGGAGCGTGGCGAGGATCAGCGAGATCGTGCGCACGGGAAAATGCCGGCTGCCCAAATGCGACCCGGCAGTGCCGGCAAAATGGGCTCCGGCTTTACAAGGAGCGGCGATTTTCAATCGCCGTCTTTCAAAGGGCGATTACAAATCGCCCCTCCTTGGCTTTGCGGGAGCAAAGCAATAGGTTGAGCGATGACGGCAACCAACCGCCTGGCGCGCGAGAAGTCGCCTTATCTCCTCCAGCACGCGGATAACCCGGTCGATTGGTTTCCGTGGGGCGATGAAGCCTTCGCCAAAGCGCGCCGGGAAAACAAACCGATCTTTCTCTCGATCGGTTATTCGACCTGCCACTGGTGTCACGTCATGGCGCACGAATCGTTCGAGAGCGCGGACGTGGCCGCGGTCATGAACCGCGAATTTGTGAACATCAAAGTCGATCGCGAGGAACGTCCGGACGTGGACCGCGTTTACATGACCTTCGTCCAGGCCACCGGCGGCGGCGGCTGGCCGATGAGCGTCTGGCTAACTCCGGAACTGAAGCCGTTCGTCGGCGGCACCTATTTTCCGCCCGAGGATCGGTACGGACAGCCGAGTTTCACCAAAGTGCTGGAGCGAATCGCGGCGGCGTGGAAACAAGATCACGAGAAAATTGCGGAGCAGGGGACAAAGATCATCGCCGCGCTTGCGGAAGCCGCTGTAGCCGGGATCGCTGATCCCGGCCACAAGTTGGGCGCGAAAACTCTCGAAGCGGCTTACCAGCAAATCGCGCGCAGTTACGATGCGCATGAAGGCGGCTTTGGCGCCGCGCCAAAATTCCCGCGGCCGGTCACGCTCAATTTTCTCACGCGCGTTTACGCGCGCGCCCCAAAATCCGAGAGCGGCCGGCATGCGCTCGAAATGAATCTTTTCACGCTCCGCAAAATGGCGGCGGGCGGAATGCACGATCATCTCGGCGGCGGCTTTCACCGCTACTCGGTCGATGCGTTCTGGCACGTCCCGCATTTCGAAAAGATGCTCTACGACCAGGCCCAACTGGCCGTCGCTTATCTCGACGCTTTCCAAATCACGCGCGAGCCGCTCTTCGAAGAAGTCGCGCGAGATGTTCTCGATTACGTCCGCCGCGATATGACCGCGAAAGAAGGCGGATTCTTCTCCGCCGAGGACGCCGACAGCGAAATCCCTGGATCGCCCGAGCGGAAGAAGAGAGAGGGCGCATTCTACGTTTGGGACAAAAAGGAAATCGATGCTGCGCTCGGTCCCTCCGCCGAGGTCTTCAATTTGCATTACACCGTGAAAGCGGAAGGCAATGTCCCGCCCGGCGGCGATCCGCACGGCGAATTCACCGGCAAGAATATTTTGATCGAGCTCGGAACCATTGCCGATACCGCGAAGCATTTCGGAAAGAACGAGGCGGAAGTGCGCGAAATCCTGGCGAAATCGCGCGCGACATTGCTGGCCTTGCGCGCGCAACGGCCACGCCCGCATCTCGACGACAAGATCATCACCGCCTGGAACGGCCTGATGATTTCCGCGTTTGCCCGCGCCGCGCAGATCCTGGACGATCCGCAATATCTCGACGCCGCGACGCGTGCCGCGACCTTTATTCGCACGCAACTCTACGATGAATCGCGCCGGATCTTAGTGCGCAATTATCGCGGCGGCCGCAGCGAAGTGGAAGGCTTCGCCGATGATTACGCGTTCCTGATCCAGGGTTTGCTCGATCTTTACGAGGCGTCGTTTGATGTGAGTTGGCTTCAGTTCGCGATCGAGTTGCAGGAGACGCAGGACCGGTTGTTTTTCGATGAAACGCGCGGCGGCTATTTCAGCGGCGCCGGCAACGATCCGAGTATTCTTCTCCGATTGAAAGAGGACAACGACAGCGCGGAGCCGGCGGCCAGCTCAGTGGCCGCTCTAAATCTGCTGCGCCTCGCCCAGATCCGGAACGACGCCAGCCTGTATGAACGCGCGGAAAAAACCATTAACGCCTTCGCTCCGCAAATCAGTCATTTCGCCAGCGCGATGCCGCAGATGCTGGTCGCGCTTGACCTTGCTCTGAGTAAGCCGCGCCAAATCGTCGTGGCCGGCCAGCGTGACGCCCCCGAGACTCGAGCGTTGTTCACGGAAATTCACCGCCACTTCGTCCCTAACAAAATTCTCATCCTGGCGGATGGGGGCGAAGGCCAGAAGTACCTGGAGGAAAAGCTCGAGTCGCTTCGGTCGATGAAGCCGGTGGAGGCGAAGCCCGCCGCCTACGTCTGCGAAAACTTCACGTGCAAAGCTCCCGTCACCGGTCCGAACGCGCTTCGCCAGTTGCTTTCCGAGTAGGTTTGCCAAGGTTGTGACGCCCTCCTAAAATGGCGTTCGCGATGGAACGCCAGGTCCTTCTCTTTTCCACTCTCTGTTTTTTTCTGGCGGTCGCGCGCACTTTTCTGGCGTTGCGCGCGGGCGTGTTCCGTCTCGGCCGGTTTAACTTCTTCGCCATCCTTCTCGGATTCTCGTTCCAGAGCGCGTTCCTTTACATTCGTGGTCATGCGCTCGGCCGCTGCCCGCTCACAAATCTTTTCGAGGTTTTCATTTTTCTCGCCTGGTCGGTGGCGCTGATTTATTTGCTGGTCGGTCCGGCCTATCGCCTTTCGCTCATGGGCGCGTTCACCGCTCCGCTCGTCCTGGTGATTCAAACTTTCGCGCTTCTTGCGCCGATCGATGTTCCGCACGCAGCGCGGTTGCCCGCCAATTCGTGGCTCGAATTTCACGCCTCGATGTCGATGATTGCCTACGGGGCCTTCGCGCTGGCGTGCGTCGCCGGCATTATGTACCTGGTGCAGGAGCGCCAACTGAAAACGCACCAGCTCCACTCCGTTTTTCATCATCTGCCGCCGCTCACGAATCTCTTCGCCGCGATGACGCGCCTTCTTTGGCTTGGCTTCGCGCTTTACACCGCCGGCCTCGTCTCGGGCTTCTTTACCGGCGGACCGTTGCCGCGGGTGAAGATGATTTGCGCGTTTGCGGTCTGGGTTTTTTACGCGGCGATTTTGCAGGGGAGACATCTCCACCGGCTCGCGCCGAAACGGATCGCCACGCTTTGCGTCCTTGCCTTCAGCGCCGCCGTCTCCGTTTTGTGGGCGATTAATTTCGTCTCTCAGCCTCGCCCAATGTGATGAACTTGTTCTGCGTCGGGATCAGCCATCACACGGCCAACGTCGAAACGCGGGAGCGCTACGCCGCGCAGCGATCCGAGGAAATCTTGCGGCTCGAGATCGGGTGCACGGAAGCGCTCGTCTTGACGACCTGCAACCGCGTCGAAGTTTACGGTTCGGGCAGCGCACCGATCGCGACGGAAAATATTCAGCGTTGCCTGGTGCGCGGCGGCGCCGCCGTCACGGATGATGCGTCGGCCTTTTACCGCCACGAAGGGGAAGCCTGTGTGCGGCATCTCTTCCGAGTCGCAGCGGGTTTGGATTCGATGGTGATCGGCGAAACTGAAATCCTGGGCCAGGCCAAGAAGGCGTATGCGAGTTGTCGTGAATCCGGAAGCGCCGGTCCGTGTCTCCACCGTCTTTTCCAACGGGCGTTTCGGGTGGCGAAACAGGTGCGAAGCAGCACGGACATCACGCGCGGCGCCGTTTCCGTGGGCAGCGTCGCGGTCGATCTCGCGGTGAAGATCTTCGGCGATTTAAGCCAGCGCAGGGTGCTGATTCTGGGCGCGGGCGAAACGAGCGAGCGCACCGCGCGAGCGTTGAGTTCACGAGGCGTGGCGGACATTCGCGTCAGTAATCGATCGTTCGAGCGCGCAGAGAGTCTGGCCGGGCTTGTCGGCGGCCGCGCGATTGCTTTCCCCGATTGGCTCGCTCAGTGCCGCGAGATCGATATCTTGATTTCGTCCACGGCAGCCGAAGAGCCGCTCCTCACGCCCGATATCCTGGCGCCGATGATTCGCGAACGGGCGGATCGCCCGCTTTTCATCATCGACATCGCGGTCCCGCGCGATGTCGCACCGGCAGTGAATGAAATCGACGGCGTTTATCTTTACGACATCGATTCGCTGCAATCGATCGCGCAACAGTCGCTCGCGCTGCGCCGGCAACAGGTCGCGGCCGCGGAGGAAATCATTGCGGAACACCTGGCGGATTTTCGCAAACGATTCGGGGGCGGAAGCGACAAGCATGTGTCGCCGGAAATTCCATTGGATGAAACGGCGCTGCGCACTTCCGAACTGTAGCGGCGCTCTATGAGCGCCGAAAAATCGATTGTTCTGGGTTCGCGCGGGAGCGAACTAGCGCGCGCGCAAACCGCTATGGTCGTCGAAGCGTTGCAGCGCGCTTATCCCAATCTTGTTGTAGCAAGTCGGATCATCACGACGCGCGGCGACGATCGGAAAGAGGAACCGATCGATCCGCGAGCTGGGCGCAAAGGTCTTTTCACGGGTGAAATCGAACGCGCGCTGCGGGCCGGTGAAATCGATATCGCCGTGCATAGCGCCAAGGATCTGCCCAGCGACGCGACAACTGGATTGAAGGTGCGCGGCGCATTACCGCGGGCGCCGGTGGAGGACCTTTTGATTCGTAAATCTGCTGGCGACGTCATCGCGACGGGCAGCGTTCGTCGGCAGCACCAACTCCGTTGGAAGTACCCCGGGACAATCGTAGTCGAGCTGCGTGGAAATGTTGCGACTCGGTTGCGCAAGCTTCTGGCCAGCGACTGGAACGGGATCGTGCTGGCGCGCGCGGGCGTGGAACGATTGGGCTACAACGTTTCAGGCAGCGCCTTCGATTTTGAAGGCGCGTCGCTCGGCGTAGAGATTCTTTCATCCGCCGATTTCCTTCCAGCCGGCGGTCAGGGTGTGATCGCGCTGCAAATTCGGGAGGACGACGCGGAAGCAAAAGCGATCGTGGAAAGCGTGAATCACGCCGAGACCCTGTTGTGCCTGCGGGCCGAACGTGAATTCCTGCGGTTGCTCCAAGGCGATTGCGGCTCGCCGGTCGGCGTGCTGGCCACCACCGCCGATTCCGAAATGACGCTGCGCGCCCAGATTTTTGAGCCGGAACGAATTGAACCGCGAACGGCGTGCGTGAAAGGTGAGGCAACATCCGCAGTGCAACTCGCGCGGCGTTTATGGGATTCGATCAATGGCTGAGAAAACCAAAAAAGGGCAATGCTTCCTCGTCGGCGCCGGGCCGGGCGATCTGGGCCTGGTGACGTTGCGGGCGAAGGAATGCATCGAGCGGGCGGAGGTGATCGTTTATGATTACCTCTGCAATCCCGAGATGTTGCGGTGGGCGCCGGAAACCGCCGAACTGATTTTCGCCGGGAAAAAAGCGGGCGCACACACCCTCACGCAGGATGAAATCAACGCGCTGCTCGTCGAAAAAACGCTCGCCGGAAAAAACGTTGTCCGGTTGAAAGGCGGTGATCCGTTTGTCTTCGGTCGCGGCGCGGAGGAAGCGCAAGCGCTGGCGGCGGCACGCGCGCCTTTCGTCGTTGTGCCGGGGATCACTTCGGCCATCGCGGGGCCGGCTTACGCGGGAATTCCCGTGACCCATCGCGGGAAAAATTCGCACGTGACATTTTTCACCGGCCACGAAGATCCGGAGAAATCGGAAAGCTCGATCGATTTTGCTGCTCTCGCAAAACTCGGCGGCACCCAGGTGATGTTGATGGGTGTCGAGCGGATCGAATCGATCGCGCGCGAGATGCTCGCGAACGGAATGCAGGAGGATTTGCCGGTGGCGTTGATCCGCTGGGCGACAACCGGCCGACAGGAAACGCTCATCGGTAATCTTGGCAACATCGCGCAACTCGTTTCCGAAAAGAAGTTCGAGGCGCCGGCGATCGCGGTCTTTGGCGAGGTGGTGTCGTTACGCAAGGAGCTGAACTGGTTTGAAGATCGGCCGCTTTCCGGCAAGCGCATCGTGGTCACCCGCACCCGGACGCAAGCAGGAGTTTTAAGCGAACAACTGCGTGGTCTCGGCGCGGATGTAATCGAGTTGCCGACGATCCGGATCGAACCGCCGGTTGATCTTCGCGCCTTCGCCGAACTCGTGCAGGACGCGCACGCGTATGACTGGATCATTTTTACGAGTCCGAACGGCGTGACCGCTTTCTTCGATTTGTTTTACAAACTCTACGACGACGCGCGCGAGATCGGCGCGGCCCGCATCGCGGCGATCGGTCCGGCGACCGCGCAGCGGGTCCGGGATTTTCGTTTGTACGTGGACCTGCAACCGGAGGAATTCGTCGCGGAATCGCTCGTGCGGGAATTCCGAAAAGCGGGCGGCGTGGAAAATCTGCGCATTCTTCTGGCGCGCGCGGAGAAGGCGCGGGATTTGCTACCCAAAGAGCTCACGGCTTTGGGAGCTATTGTGGACGAAGGTTTCGCCTATCGCACGGTCCCCGAAACGCGCGACGATATCGGCGCGCGGCACCGATTATTGGAGGAAGGCGCAGATTTGATCACGTTCACCAGCTCATCCACAGTCGAAAATTTCCTGGCCCTCGGTTTGCCATGGCCGGCGAAAATGCAGGTCGCGAGCATCGGTCCTGTTACTTCGAAGACGGCGCGCGAGCGCGGTCTCGAGGTGGCGATCGAAGCGCGCCGGCACGATATCCCGGGCCTGGTCGCGGCGGTCCTCAAGTTTTTTGGAACCAAAGCTCTCGAATGAAAGCACCGATGGAGATCAAGATCACCGACGAGTTTGCGTCGACGATGCAGCAATTGAGCGCGGAGGCGGAGAAGACTTTGCCGAACTCGCGCGAAAGCGACTCGGACACCGGCGAGCAATTAGGGCAAATTCTCGAGGAACTCCGCACGTTGAACGGACGGATGACCACCTTGGAAAAAACCGTGGCCGGCCGGCGCGACAAACCGGAAGGCGCCGAGAAAAAGGATCTCGCCGCGCAATTTGAAAAGATGGACGAGCACCTGGCGGCGCTGCGCAATACCGAGAGCGTCAATCAGCGGCTGTTCGATTCGCTGCACGAGGAGCTGATCAAGTATCGCGATAATTTCCTGCACGAATCGCTGCAAAAGCCGTTTATCCGCGATCTGGTCATCTTGTTCGACGATTTGAGCGGGCTCTCGTCGCAGCTCCAAACCGCGGTTGAGGGAAACGAAACGAGGCGCGGAGTGCTCGGACAATGGCGGGACAACCTCGAGAACGCGATCCATTCGCTCACGGAGATTTTGCACCGGATGGAGGTGAACGAAATCGAGCCGAAGGAGATGGTCGATCGCGCATTCCATCGGGTGGTGAGCTACGAGCCGGCTGACTTTGCGGAAGACGATGGGCGCATCGTGATGCGGGTAAAACGCGGCTTCCTTTGGCGCGACCAGGTTTTGCGTCCGGAAGAAGTGGTCGCGAAACGTTTCAGTTAAGCGGAAATGCCCGGGCCGCTGCGTCGGTATTACGCATTATTGCGCCTCGCACGGGGCATGGAAATTGCACCTACGGCAGGGGTGGAACGGTTGTTCCTCTCAACCAAAATTTGGTCCCACACATGACACGACGAAAAGCGATTGGAATCGACCTCGGCACGACCTTCTGCGCCGTGGCGCACATCGACGTCTACGGCAAGCCACAAATCATCCCGAATGCCGAGAGCGAACGCATCACTCCTTCTGTCATTCTTTTCGATGGCGAGAGCGTGATCGTGGGGACTTTGGCGAAGAATAACTCCGTGGCCGAAGCGGAACACATCGTCGATTTCGTGAAGCGGGAAATGGGCAAGCCGAAGGAGCAATTTCACCGTGAGTTCAACGGGAAGATCTATTCGGCCGAAGAACTCTCGGCACTCATCCTGCGCAAGCTGAAGGCCGACGCGGAAAAGTATTTGAAAGAGCCGGTGACGGATGCGGTGATCACTGTTCCCGCGTACTTCAATGACGCCGAGCGCACGGCCACCATCACCGCCGGCCAGCTCGCCGGCCTCAATGTTCTCCAGATCATCAACGAGCCCACGGCCGCGGCAGTCGCTTACGGTTTGGACAAGCTTGATGAAGACCAGACGGTGTTTGTCTTCGATCTCGGCGGCGGCACGTTCGACGTGACGATCATGCGCATTGAAGGCCAGGGAATTCAGATGATCGCGACCAACGGAGATCATCGCCTGGGCGGCAAGGATTGGGACGATGTGATCGTGAATCACGTGGCGGAGGAATTCGATCGCGCGCACGGCGAGAATCCGCTGCTCGACCTGCAAAGTTACCAGGACCTGCAAAGCCGCGCGCTGGCGGCGAAGATCCAGCTCTCGAGCCGGCCGCGCACCGCGATCGTGCACAGCCACAATGGCAAGAGCGTGAAGGTCGAATTGACCCGGGAAGATTTCGAACTCAAGACCCGGCACCTGGTCGAGAAGTGCAAGACGATTTGCGAAATGGTTCTTCAGGAAGCGAAGATGGAGTGGAGTGATCTCGACAAAATTCTTCTCGTTGGCGGAATGACGCGGATGCCGATGGTGCGCGAGATGGTCGCCAGTCTTTCGCCTGCGCCGATGGTGGACGATGTGAATCCGGACGAAGCCGTTGCAGTCGGCGCTGCAATCCAGGGAATTCTGTCGTTGCTGCGGGAAGAAGATGTCTCCGGAGTAAAGACGGTATCGGACGATACGCGCCAGCAGTTCTCTTCCCGCGATGGCGGCCTCATCCAGGTGACGAACATCACATCGCATACGCTCGGCGTTGTCCTTTGGGATGAAGCGCACCTCGAGGAATACGTTTTCCCGATGATCCGAAAAATGACCGCGATCCCGGCGACCGCGAAAAATTCATTCGGCACCGCGAGCGCGAACATGCAGCGCGCGGTCGTTCGGATCGTGGAGGGCGAGAGCACGCTGCCCGCTGAATGCACGCCGCTCGGCCTCTGCGATGTAGAGTTGCCGGCATTCCTGCCAAAAGGTTCTCCCGTCGAGCTGACTTACGAATACAACGCCAACCAGGTTCTCGAGGTCGCGGTCAACGCCTCCGGCAACCAGGCGAAGGTGACGATCGAGCGAAACACGGGGCTGGCCCCGGATGAAGTCGAGCGCGCGACGGCGGGCCTGGGCTCCATCTCAGTGGCTTGAGATGATGCAATTTCACGGCGCGTTTCCGGTCCCGCTACCGGATGATCCGCATAAGTGGGACGGTTGGAGCAAATACAAGTCGCCCAATTTGTACGAGCGCCTTTGCCTCGATCCGCAGGCCAATCCCAGCAACGAGCTGATCGAGGAACATTGCCGCGAGCTGATGAGATGGTGGCAGAAAAAGTTGCCGCTCAAGAATCAGCCGAGCAATCCGCTGGCGCAGCTTCTCCGGCCGGGCCTCGACGAATCGTCGCGGTACCTGACCGAAGCGCGCGTCGAACTCTTGGATCCGGCTCGCCGCCAACGAATGGATTCTGAGCTGGCCGCGCAAGCCAACGAGCAAGCCGTCATCGAATTCCACAAGTATCTCACGTTCGCTTTGGCGGACGGTTTTCTGACCCAGGAAGAGGAAACGAGCCTTCTCCGCTTCGGCGGCGAACACGGCCTCACCGAAGAGCAGATCATTTCCTATATCGAGGCGGAATTGAAAGACAGTGGCGCGCAACGGGTGGCCGGAAATGCCGCGACGCCCGCGCCGTCGGCAATTGCCGAGGAAGCCAAGAGAGAAGCGCGGAGACGCCGGAGGCAGGCCCTCGATCCCACCGAAGATTTTCTGCGAATGCTGCGCCTGAGCGGGCTGGATAGCGACGGCATGGCGGAGGACACGCGCGATGCGTTCGTGAACATGGCTGAAAATCTCGGCATCGAGGCGGATGAAGCCGAAGGCCTGGTCGATCTTTATCTCGAGGAAGCCGACAAGATGGCGGACCCCGGCGCTCTGCCACCGCCGAGAGTGACGGTGGTGCAGCCGGCCGTGAGACAGGCCCCTGCTCCGGTGGCTTCCGCCGCGGCCCCGGTCGTGCCGCATGTGGAGAACGATCGCACTCGCTTTGCGAACTACGTTAACTCCCTCGGCGGCCAAATGCTCTTCGTTCCATCGGGAGAATTCGTCATGGGCAGCGACGCGATCGACGCCGGCCCGAACGAAAGGCCGGTGACGAAAATAACTTTGAGCAAGTTCTACATGTCGCGCCACCCGATCACGAACGCCGAATACGAGCAGTTCGATCCGAGCCACGCCCGGAAGCGCGCACCCGGCGCCGGCGACCGGCACCCGGTCGTCTATGTCAGCAGCCTGGAAGCGATCAAGTTTTGCCAGTCACTTTCCACGCGGGAACGGAAGAGGTACCGGTTGCCGACGGAAGCGGAGTGGGAATTCGCGGCGCGCGGCACCGATGGTCGGAAATACCCTTGGGGAAACCACGATCGACGCGGTGACCTCGCTAATTTCGCCGATCGAAATACGGTCTTCGCCTGGAGCGACCATGAAATCGACGATGGCTATCCGGAAAGCTCGCCGGTGGGAGCCTTTCCTTTTGGGGCGAGCCCATTTGGAATGGAAGACATGGCGGGAAACGTCTGGGAATGGTGCATGGATTATCTGGAACCGTATCGCGGGATGCCGAAAGTGAATCCGCATGGCCCGACGACCGGCGCGAAGCGAGTGCACCGGGGCGGCAGTTGGAAGTCGCGTTTCAACAGCTTGCGCGCGAGTGTCCGCAGCTCAAATGTGCCGAATTATTCCTGCAACGATCTCGGGTTCCGAATCGTGTGCGAGTGCGATTGATTCGCGCTCCCGGTACACCAAAAAGCGGTCGCCGTAGCGACCGCTTTGAAATTGCTATGAGAGAACTTCGGCCTACGAAGGATTGAAGCGGAACTTCGTGCGGCCGCGTTTGGCGTTGGCCTTGGCTTTGCGCCGGCTCTTTTGGTTCGGCGTCTCAAACGCCCGCAGCCGACGCACTTCCTCAAGGATCCCTTCGGCATCGAGCTTGTTCTTCAGACGCTTCAACGCCCGATCGACCGGCTCACCTTTACGCACAATAACTTCTGGCATGTTTAGTCTCCTCGCTTGGAAAAATGTTTCCGGATCCACCGGTGAAGCCGAGCCTACTCGGGCGCAGGACGGGCGTCAACTATTGTGAATAACTTTCGCCAAATTCCTCGCCCAGGCAGGCTTTTGCGTGTCTTACGCTCATATTCTAGCCATTCCGGCGCTGGCGCGCTCAGCGGTTTCCGACCCGGACGGAAACGACCGTCGCGTGCCCATCATGCACCTCGAGAACCGCTTCATAGTCCGGGTCACCATAGGTGCGCGGGTGCGGGTCTGCGGCAGGAGAGGAGACGGTCAGGGTTAGGGCAAGTTTGGTCGCGCTCAACCAACCGGATTGTCCGGCCTCCCTTTGCACTCGCAGCCGGGCTTTGCCCCAGTGCCGGCCCGTCGCGGTCAGGATTTTTCGTTCCGGGATGTCGATCTTCACTGGGCGACGGTGGCGGTTCGCCAGGAGGTAAACGCGGCCGCTCGAATGCACGGGATACTCATCCACGGCGACAAGCGTGCTCGTCGGGTTCCAAAAAACACTGCTCGATCTGGCAATATTCTCCCAGTAACCAGGGGTTTCATCTGGATCGTTCGGATCGCTCGAAAAGGAACTTGCCACTTCGAGCAAAGTGCGACCTGTCTGCCGATTATGGAGGCGAAAGACCATCGCGTGGATGCCCTTCGGGGCGGCGTGAGAAGATTCCAGGCACACCTCGTAATGGCGGTCGGGCGAGACCGATCCAGTGAGGCTTCCACCCTTATCGCAACCGCGCGCCGCTGGCGAAAGCCACGCTAATGCCGCGATGAACAGTCCATTAAGGAATTTTAACGACGTATGCGCTTGGGAAACTGAGGTTGGGTGTGGAAGGTGTAATGGACCCGATGTAGCGATCAAAGTGGTTCCTGGCCTGGAAATTTCCCGTGTCGTGAATCTCGAACGTCTGGTTGGGATCGGTGGAAAGCAGGATTTTGTTGCGGCAGCGAAAGCGGGTGTCGCTTTTCTGCTTGGCCAGCGAGAAGTTCGGCGCCAGCGACACATTGCCGCAGCCTGCTTCCGCCGTTTCGTGCAACCATTGGGTCACCTTCTTGTCCTTGGGACGATCTTCTTTGTCGAGGTCCTTTATTTCGTAGACCCGCCCCTGAGATTTTCCCCGGCCTTCCTGCCCGCGGACTCTTGCGATCCAGCCCTTGTGCACGGACCGGTAGGGAGGCTGGCCCTCTTCCACGAGCGACACTAGTTCCGTCTCGCCTGTCCAACCGTCATCGTCGGGCAAACCAAACGAGGTCATCAGGAAGGTGCCGTAACCGGTGAACTTCACTTGCACGACATCCTCCACCGCATCCTTGTCGCCGACCTTGAATTGGACTCGAACACTCTCTCCCTGGAATTCAGCTTGCGGGAACTTGCTCCAGTCGAATTTCGCGGTCTGCGCTCCCCCTGAAATCGCAACGTTCTCAATCATGGTCACCCGGCGGTTTCTTCCGGTAACGATAACGCTGACCTTGCCATTCGCCCCCGGCGGCATCGCGGTGTAATTGAACTGGCCGTGGATGAGATCGATGTCCCCGGTGATTTCGACGGCGGGTTTGACATCCGCGCTACAGGTGATGGTGTAGCTGGCTTTCTCCTCTTTCTTGCCCGGGTCTTTGTCCCCGGGGAGCATGTGAATCTCGGCGCTGCCCTTCCCCATGAGGGTGTTGGGATCGATGGTGATCGAGATGGTTCCCGAACTAAACGTGTCGTCCGAACCTGATTCCAGTTCCCGGGCTGTGATCGAAATCAGGTACGGCCCGGCAACATAAGGTCCGTCGTATAAAATCCGCTGCCGGCCCTGCCCCGCCTTTGGGCTAAAGCCGGTCGACTTCTGGAGGACAGTCGCATGGAATGACATCTTGGATCCTCCGCTCCCCGCGACGCTATCCACGCGAATCGTTAACTTTGGCTCGTTTGGTTTATCCGGCATATAATGATTCTTTCTTGCTGGTGGGTCGCTCGCGAGAGAAGGGGCGGATTCCTGGGGGAAACGAAGATTCTGACGGGGCGACGTTTGTTTACTGAGACGTCACGCTAACCAGAATCGCACCGCGATGTCACGCGAAAAACATTGCCGAACTGCCGTGGGACACGGTCAAGGCGGCGATGCAACGGGCGGAAGAAGCCGTTTCAGGCGTGTGAGCCCGAGTGAAAAAAAAGATCGATGGACTTCGTAAGCACCCGAAACAGAATTCAAACGTGAAGGAACCGGAAGAACGGGATACGCGATCACTTCCGGACAAGCTCGTCGAAGACCTATTGAAGAGCGGTTTTGCTTCCGAGTTGCAGGCGTTGGAAGTTTTCCGAGCCGCGGGATGGAATGTTTCTTCCAGATCGGAGTTTTATGATCCGGTTCTGAAAATAGGCCAGGAGCTTGATCTTTATGCCTACCTGATCAACTACGGCTACGAGGACACCCAGAGCGTCACCCGAATACTAGAGGTGATCACGGAGTTTTGGATTGAGGTGAAAAAATCAGAAGCTCCGTGGATTGTCCTCCGCACTCCAGAGTCAGATCGGGACAAGACTCTTTTTATGGTAGCGATGAATTGCTCGCCCCATTTCATGGGATTCCCGCAACTCCGAGGCATGCGCATGGTGGCCGCGAACAGATCGATTGTGGAGAGAAACGGCTGGTGCGGCCACGGTATTCACGAAGCATTCAAGAAGCCAACAAGCCCATCACGTTGGTACCCCGCATTTCTGAAGCTGGCGCGGGCCAGTCACAAAGCGCGACGCCCCGCGGTTCCCAAGGAAAAAGATGAACGTCCAAAAATCAGACAAGCCCGAACCCTCCTCGTCCTCGACGGTCCGCTGTATTCAGCCGTAATCATCAACGGGAAGATCGAAGTCGCGAAAATATCCGAGGCGACAATCGAATTTGCAGAATCGCAGAGCTAGATAGAACAGGACGCGCTCTATATTGACGTCGTCACAATTGAGGGGCTGCCACAATACGCAGTGCTAGCCAAAGACACGCACGATGCTCTTGTGTTGGCGGGTGCTGATGTGCTTAGAAGCGCAGACTTTTCACCCTGAGTTCGCCGTGGGCGACTGCGGGAAAGACAAGTCACGCTACCATGGCAACCACCGCTCGCCAAGCGGCGGCCAGTGCCAGTGCTGTGCTGCGCGCATAGTTGTGTAGCCAGTGCAAAGAATAGCGTAGAGCGCGAGGATCCAGCGTAGGCCACTAACAAATCCTAAGAGGTGCTTTATCGGTGTTTCGGGCCACGGATGTTGCAACTTGTAACGCAGCAGCGCGCTCCGTGCAAAAAGCATGGAGCCGATCGCTAGCGCGGAGTTTAAGAGTTTGGCGAGCTGCCACTTCGGGATTTCCGCCGGGGCGACGTAGAGCGCGAGGAAGCGGGAAATCGGGTGCCCATTCCACCAGGTTACAAAGCCCGGCAGGTTCATCATCAGCACCAGCTTCACGAGAAAGGCGGCAATGGCGATGACGCTATACCAAACCCGAATGCGGCTCAGGTCACCGCGCCTGATGAGTTCGAGCTTCGTCCGCAAATCGGCTTTCTCGCTGAAAGTCGAGTAGGTGACGAAGACCAGCGGAGCGTAGACGATGGAGGTGCCTTTTAGAGACCAGCGATAGAAAACAGCGGGCAGGAACAGCGGGAAAATGCATACTGCGAAGACAAACCGACTAAAAATACTCGAGGTCCAAAAGTGTTCTAATGCCGCTTGAAGCGTGCCTTGCGGATCGCCAGGGATTAGATCAGGAGGGAAACCCGAATCCATGGATAGAGTAATGCGTGACCAGTTTTTTGGAATTGCGCGGGCGCGCGAAACGCCGCGTGGATGGTAGCAACGGTTCGTGCTACGAACGACACAAGGCAGAAGGCCAAGAGAAACATTGGAGTCACGATCACTTCGGCCCATAGGGGCCGGCTTCTTTGGAACCGTTTGTTTAGCGGTGCGAGCCATTGTCGAAGTAATCTAACCCCTAGTTGCGTGGACTCGTCCGTCCGCAAAAGCAGCAACGGAGAAACGCACATGGCAAACGCCAACCAGCGTAGAGTGTTAAAATGAGTGGAGAGGTAGAAGACGGCCGCGATAGCGAGCAGCGTCTCAGCGATAGCGAGGACCGAAACCTCGCCGCGCGCGACAGACTCTTTATTTGAAACAAGGCGCATAATCCATGGCCTGCGCGATCAGAAGACTCTCATGTCGATCACGGCGGAACTTTTCTGGGGCGTTGCCGAACGTAGCCGATAATAAAGTTGGCGGTCAACGGATTGGGTAAATTTACAGAATCCGCGCACTCGGAGGATGCTAACGCGCACTTTTGCCCGATGACGCGCTCTTTCAGTCGGGTGACGCAGACTTCGGGAGGTCTGACGCAGACTTTTGACGCGGTGACGCGGACTTTTGGACCGCTCGCGCGCGCTAGAACTTATCTAACGCAGCTTTCGGCGGGTTGATGCTGACTTCTTAACCGATGACGGGCTCTTGCAACGGCGTGTCACCGCTAAAAATGAGGTGATGGTGGCTAAAGCCGTCAGGAAGTCGCCGGAGACTTGGCCGCGGCCGCTTTTTGGGCCACTTCCCGCCGCAGGGTCGAGGCGCTCCCGCCGCGCGCCCGCGTCCACCAGAGCACGATCGGCGCGGCGATGAAGATCGATGAATAGGTTCCGACCACGACTCCGACAATGATCGCCAGCGAAAAGTCCCGCAGAACCGAGCCGCCCAGGAAAAACAGGCAGAGGATCGGGATTAAAGTGACCGTGCTGGTCAGAATGGTGCGGCTCAACGTCTGATTGATGCTGTCGTTCATGATCGTCTCGATCGATCCGCGCCGGCCACTGGCCAGTCCTTCCCGTATTCGATCGTAGACGACGATGGTGTCGTTAATGGAATAGCCGGCGATGGTGAGGACGGCGCCCACCATCGGCAGAGTGAGCTCACGGCCAAGTAGGGAGAAAACTCCCACCGTGATGATGACGTCATGGAGGACCGCCACGATGGCGCCGACGGCGAAGGACAATTCAAAACGGAACGTGACGAAAATAAGGATGCCAAGCAGCCCGAGCCCCAGGGCCCACAGCGACGTCTTGGCAAGTTCGCCGCCCACGAGCGCTCCGACGCGCTCCGACCGTTCCACCTTGAATTGAGCCTGCGGCAGCGTCTGGGTGATCTGCTTTTCGATCACCTCGCTCGTGTTCATCCCGCTCCGGATCGTGATGTAATTGCGGTTCCCCTGTTTCGATTCCTGAATGAGCGCCTCGCCGAGTTTCGCCGGTTCCAGCGCCTGCCGCACATCGTGAACCGACACCGGCTGCGTTGTGCTCAGCGTGATGAGATCGCCGCCTCTGAAATCGACGCCGAAATTCTTGTCGCCCCGCAGGTAGAACGCCGTCGCGCCCGCGATGATCAGGGCAAGCGAGCACAAAACGGCAATGAAACCCTTGCCGAGGAAGTTGATGTGCTGCGAAGAAATGAGATGAAGCATCTTAACTTTTTTCACGCGCCCGGTATCCACGAACCAGCTCAGCGCGCTGCGTCCGACGATCAGGGCCGTGAAGAGCGACGCCAGGATGCCGAGCGAAAGTGAGATCGCGAAACCTTTGACCGGGCCGCTCGCCTTCCAAAACAGAATCGCGGCTGTGATCAGGGTCGTGACGTTTGCGTCGAAGATCGAACTGAACGCTTTGTCGTAGGCGGCCTGGACCGCGACCTTGAGCGATTTGCCGAGCCCCAACTCCTCGCGCAACCGTTCATAAATCAGCACGCTCGCGTCCACCGCGATGCCGATCGTCAGGATGATGCCCGCGATTCCGGGCAAGGTGAGCACGAAGTTGAACATCGTCAGCGCGCCCATCAGGAGAATGATGTTCACGAGCAACGCGAGATTCGCGATCAGTCCGACAAATCTGTAGTAAATCACCACGCAAACCAGGGTGAGCGCGAGACCGATCAGACCCGCGATGATGCTCGCCCGGATCGAGTCCAGCCCGAGGGTGGGCGAGACGCTCCGTTCCTCCTCGATGCTGACCGGCGTTTGCAACGGATTCTCGAGCACGCTCGCAAGACTGCGCGCTTCCTGTTCGGAAAAGCGGCCCGTGATTTGGGCGCTGCCGCCGTAGATCGCATCGCGAATCACCGGCGCCGATTGGATCACGCCGTCCAGCACGATCGCGAAACGGAAGCCTTTGAATTTCTCCGTGAGATTGCCGAAGATCGTCCCGCCTTCGTTATCGAAACGCAGTTGGACGCCCCAGCCTTCGTTCCCGTAGTAAGCGTTCGAGCCGGTCACGCGCTCGCCGCCGAGGTCGGCTTTCTTTTTAACCAGCAACCGCTCCACGTCCGGCTTTTTGCCCGGTTCCGCGTGTTGGGTGTGGGTCTCGATTTTGTATTCCGGCGGGATCACTTCCGTCCCGGCATCGATGGCCCGGAGCCGGTCGCCATTATCGGGATAAACCATCCGGAACTCCAGCTTCGCCACCCGCGAAAGTTGCTGGCGCGCTTCCTGGATTTTCTCGGTGCTCAGGCCCGGGATCTGGACCAGGATCCGATCGTTCCCGACCGGGCTGATGACCGGTTCGCCGCCGCCAAAATAATCGACGCGTTTGCGAATGACTTCGACGGCCTGCTCCAGCATCTCCTTGGTGATTTGCTTGTCCGCCTGCACGAGCCGGATCAGGAACGAAGTGCCGCCCTGAATATCGAGGCCGAGCTGGATCTTCTTTTCCGGCGGATAAATTGTGGCCAGGCTGAAAACCACCAGCAAAACCATCAGCACCGTCGCCAGAAGGCGTTTCCGTGTTCCGTGATCGGTGGCGAAGTACCAACCGAAGAGAATCAGCAGAACGAGGCCGAAGAGGAATGTAAGCGCGGGACTCATTTAGAATGCGGAATGCGGAATGCGGAATGCGGATTGTCGGTCATCGCCATTACTCCGTCGATTTCACCACATTTGTTACTGCCGTTTTTTCCATCTCGAGCTTCACGTTGTCGGCGACTTTCACGATCACGGTGGTGTCTTTCACGTTCGAGATCAGGCCGTGAATCCCTGATGAGGTCACGACGCGATCGCCGGTTTTGAGCGAGGACACGAGCCGGGCTTGCTCCTTCTGTCGCCGCATTTGGGGTCGCAGCATCACGTAATACATGATGACGAAAATGAAGACGAACGGCAGCATGCTGAGGAGGCCGGACCCTGCGCCGGCGGGCGCGGCGGCTGGAGCTTGAGCGAGAAGAAGAGAAAACATGGCGATGAGGTTGTGAGTTCGGAGGCTTTGCAATTAGTCGCGCGCAAAGCCGGACGAGCGGTTTCTTACTGAGCACAAGGCCGCCTAAAATGCAAGGGAGGCAACGTCGCGGCCCACGGGCTTTTCACGGAGCAGCGTTCTCCAGACCGCCGAAGAGACGGCGGTTTGTAAACCGCCGCTCCTTGATTGCTGTCCGGCGAACGGCTGCTGGGCCGGCGCGGTTTCCTGGGCTATAAAAGAGCTGTGAACTATCGCTGGCTCGCGCCGATCTTCGATGTCGCTGCGCCCATGTTCTCGCGTTATCGATCGCCGGAAATTTTAACAACTGCGGTTCTCAAGATCGCGCCCAACCCATGTGAATTGCTCGATGTCGGCATTGGCACTGGGCTGAGCGTCGCGCCGTATGTCGGATTACCGCAGTTCACTCGCATTGTCGGACTCGATCCATCCGCGGCCATGCTTCAGCGTTGCCGCCAGAAATTCCCGCAGGTCGAACTTCACGAAGGAACGCTGCAGTCCCAATCACTCGCCCGCTTCGACATCATTCAATCCTGCGGCGCCGTCGAACATATTTCCGATCTCGCTGCGTTCTTTGCCCGTGTCGCCGACCTGTTAATACCCAACGGTTATTTCGTCTTCACTTTCGAACCGGAGATGCCGTCGCGGTTCTGGCAAAGACGGGATGCTCCGCATCTCGGCACACTCGGCAGCGAATCAGTTTTTCGTCGGAGGTCCGATGACATTCACGCGAAACTTCGCGACGCGGAATTTGAAGTCATCGAAGATCGGCCCTTCAAGGCCTACCTCGGTTTGATACATCATCTGGTTCTCGCGCGTCGATAGACTGAGTTCGCGTGGCTGTAAGTTCGGGGTATAACGACTTTGTGCCGAGCGAACACGACACCGAACAGCATCTCGATAAACCTGAGCCTCGCTGGCAGGCGTTGCTCGCGTTCATCGCCGTCGGTGGGGTTTATCTCGCCCTGCCGCGCTCGCTCATTATCGGTCCGACGTGGCTGCTCCCGACTCTGATCTTCGTTCTGCTGGTGCCCACGATGATTGCTCATCGAACCGGGCGGCGTTCCCTCAATCGCGCCCTTGGGATCGTGATCAACTCCATCATCACCCTGGCGTTAATCGGCTCGGTCATCCTGCTGGTGATCGCGTTGCCCTCACACAGGGACGGGGCGTTGCGACTGCTCGGGTCGGGGGCGGCGCTCTGGATCACGAACGTGCTGGTGTTCGCGCTCTGGTATTGGCGGCTCGATGGCGGCGGGCCCACCGTGCGCCACGAGCTCCGCGAGTTTGGCAGCCGCAGTTTTCTCTTTCCGCAAATGCAGATCCAGAAAGACGAGCGCGGAAAATTCGCGTGCGCGCGCTGGCGGCCGCGCTTTGTCGATTATCTTTTCGTCGCCTTCACCCAGAGCTCCACCTTCGGGCCGACCGACGCGCCGCTGCTTGCGCGCTGGGCGAAAGTCCTGGCGATGATCCAGGTTTTCATTTCCCTCAGCATCGTGATTCTTCTGATCTCACGAGCCGTGGGCGTTTTGTAATTACTTCGCCGGCTCGCCCCAAGCTGGTTCTTCGAGTTGAACGGCGGGATCGTCGACCTCGCTGCGGTTTATCTTTTCGTATTTGTCGGAGACGTCTGCCCAGGATCGGAGGCGAAGAGTCACGCGATCGCCGGGCCGGAAACGGGCGGCGGGCGTGAGGACGTTGTCGCGCATGCTTTCGAGATAAACGAGCGATTCCAACCCGTCGCTCGCGGCGCGACCTTCAACGGCAACGTCGGTCAGGTGCACGGCGAGAACGTGATCTTTGTACGGGACCGTGCCGGGTCGTGGCACCGCGGAGATGGCTTCGACGGTTCCGTTCACGACAACTTCCTCACCGGATTTCGGCACGAAGAATTTCGTCGACGCGGGCTGTCCGAGTTTCATGTCGATCATTTTCCAATTGCCGAAGGAGAGCTCGCGCGCGGCAAATTCCCACACAACCAGCTTCTTTCCCGCGAGCCGATCGTGCCCTCGAGCGAGATCGCGGCTCAGAATTTCCCGGGTGGCAAAGGCGGCGTCGCTGTTGCGCAGGATGCAATCGAGTGGAATGCCGCCGAGCGCGTGACTGAGATGCTCGGCGAACCCGGCGGATTCGCCCCAGCCGAGGGCCTCGAGCGAGAAAATGTTCGAGAAGCTGTCGCCGAGAAGGAGGATATCGGCGTCGCGGCTCGGCCGCCAGGTTGCGTTGCCGGACAAAACCTCGTGGATCGTGACATTCTCCGGACGGTAGAGATTTTGCGACGGCGGCAATCGCAACATCCGGGCTATGTCGCCCAGCCCGCTGATCTCTTTCTCCGATACTTGAAGGGAGGCGGCGGCAGGGGCCACAGCGGAAACAGAAATGGTTGCCGCCAGATTTTGCGCGACGAACTCCATCGTTTCCGGCCGCCAATGCGTGTCGCTTTCCAAATAGAGCGGGGCATTCTTCAAAGCCGTTTTGCGTTGGATGAGCAAGGGCGCCGGATCGAAAACACGGACGCCCGATTTTTCCAGGCGCGCTTTGAACTCGAGGAACGAGGTGTTTTGAAGCGGCACGCTCTCGGCGGCCGAGGGAGAAAGTTTGTTCGCGTCGATGCCCGGCTTCATCGGCATTGGGACCGCGATCAAATCGATCCCGCGCGCGGCAAGTTGTTTTTGAAAATCGACGATCGCTTTAACGGGATCGGGCTGGACGCGATCAGCGTGCGCGCGACGGCTCAACTGCGTTGGATCGAGAAACGGCGGGCCGGTGATGTAATCGACATCGGGCCGATAAAAGAGCCAGGCATCGCGGCCGAGATAGACTTGTTCGTTGCCGGCACGGAGTTTTCCGGTGAGCACGGATTGCACGCGTGGCAGCAGCCACGCCGAAACGACCGAGTCGGCTTCGATCTCTTTCTCCGCGGCCTTGAGTTCCACGGCGTGCGGAAGCAAATGCCAAAGATCCGCCGCACTCTGCACCGTTCGAATTTTCGCCCAGGATGGAAGCGGCTTGTAGATGTTGAACGTCGGCAGGCCGCCGGATTTTCTCGGCGAACGCAACTCGGCCGCGAACTGGATTGCGGGAACGAAACAAATCGTGAGGAGAAAGAGCGTGATGAGCAGCGTGCGCGTGCCGCGGGTGTAGATCGTTCCCTTGAGGGCGAGCTCCGCTTCCTCTTCGCGCGTAACTTTCCGGTGCGTTTCCGGCGTCGGGTCCTTATAACGCGGAAGCGAATGCGCCGGCTTGAGCGGTTCATCGCCGCCGACTGGAATATTGGTTTCGTCCGTCACGATTCGTTCCTAAAAAATGAAGTAGATAAAGGGGTTATATTCCTGGGTCGCGAGGACGACCAAGGCGAGCCAGCCGAGCGCAAAGCAAATGGCGGTCTTGGGAACCGTCATGCGCTGGGTCCAATCCCAGGTTTGTTTCCCGGCCCAGACCACCACCGCGGCGATGGCGATCGAGAGCAGATAGTACGGTTTGTAGAGAATTCCGCCGAGCAACGCCGCGCCCGGCTCGCTGTGGCCGAGACCAAACATGGTGGCGAGATAAGCGATCGCCCGATGCAAATCGGCCGCGCGGAAAAAGACCCAGCCGAAGAGCACGATGACGAAAGTGAACGCGACACGCAGCGGCCGCGGAAGATTGTGATAGAAACCTTCGCGCCCCTGGCTGCGTTCGAACGCCAGCATGCCGCCGTGCAATCCGCCCCAGATGACGAAGTTCCACGATGCGCCGTGCCAGAGCCCGCCGAGCAACATCGTCAGGGTGAGATTGAAATAGGTGCGGCGGATTCCTTTCCGGTTGCCGCCGAGCGGGACGTAGAGGTATTCGCGCAACCAGGTCGAAAGCGAGATGTGCCAGCGCCGCCAGAAATCGGTGATCGATTCGGAGAGATACGGCGAATCGAAATTCTTCGCGAAAACAAAACCGAACATGAGCCCGAGGCCGATCGCCATGTCCGAGTAACCGCTGAAATCGAAATAGATCTGGAACGCGTATCCGACCGAGCCAAACCACGCATCGAGGGTGCCGACCGAGCCGGCATTGAACACCGTGTCGGCGATTTTCCCGCAGGGATTCGCGAGCAGGATTTTTTTCGCGAGCCCGAGCATGAAGAAGGCGACGCCGCGCGCGAATTTGTCGGAGGTGAGGGCGCGATGTTTGAGTTGCTCGGCGAGAAACGAGAACTTCAGAATTGGCCCGGCGACGAGGTGCGGGAACATCGAAACGAAGCAGGAGAAATCGATGAAGTTCGACATCGCCTCGGCCTCGCCGCGATAAACATCGATCGTGTAACTGAGCGCCTGAAAGGTGTAGAAGCTGATCCCGAGCGGCAGGACGACGCGGAAGAAGGTGTCGAATTGGCCGTGGTGCAGACCGACGCCATTGGCGAGCGCGTTCCAGCTCTCAATGCCGAAGTTGAAGTACTTGAAGAAGCCGAGCGTCGCGAGGTTCAACCCAACGGAAATCCAAATCGCGTGACGCTGGGTGCGCGTTCGCGGCATGCGGCGCGGCAATTGTTTCACCGGCTCGCGCAAGACCCGCCAGAACCGCCAGGTGTCGTGCGCGATGATCAGACTCACGAGCCAATCGACGAAAGTGGTCGCGAACATGAGCGGAACGAAGCGCGGCTCGGCCCAACCGTAGAAGATGTAACCGGTCAGGATGAGCCAGCCGTTTCGCCAGCGCTGCGGCGCGCGGAAAAGCAGGTAGTAGCCCAGCAGCGCGAGCGGCAGGAAGTAGTAAACAAAAATGTGCGAACTAAAAACCACGCGGTTATCGGGCCGGGCCGGCTGAGAACAAAAACAGCACGGCGGCAGTTGAAAGAATGCGTATTATCGCTACCGCCTTTCAACTCCTAATGAAAACTTTCCGCTTCGTCCTGCTTCTCTGCGCGCTTCCGGCTTTCGTGGCGGCGGAAACGTCGGGGCCGGTTTCGCTTTCGGAGGCGCAACAAAAGCTTCGCGGTGAACTCGCCAGCAAAGTGCAGAGCTCGGAAAAGAAAAAAGCCGCGGCCTGCGCGGAAGCCGACGGATGGCTGTTCTTTGCGGCGGAATTCCGTCTGCTTTCCCTCGGCCGTTTCTGGGGCGACGACGCGCCCAGAGTGAGCCGCTCGCATAAGCCCGATCTGGCCGATCCGATCCCAGCGATCGTGGATTTTCAGAAACAATTAAAAGCGCGTGGGATCGATCTGGTGGTTGTGCCGGTCCCGCCGAAGGCCGCGATTTATCCGGAAAAAATTCTTCCCGGGTTCGACGTTCGCAATCAAGACGCCGCTCCGCTTCTCCATCGGTTTTATGAAGAGCTTCGCGCGGCCGGAATCGACGTCCTGGATCTCACCCCAATCTTTATCCAAAATCGCGACGACAAACGCGGCGGCGTGTTTTGCAAGACCGACAGCCATTGGTCCGGTCTCGGCTGCGTGCTCGCGGCCCAAGCCATCGCCGAAAACATCCGCGGGAAGTTGGCCCCTCCACCTTCCCGCCACGATTACGTTTCGGAATGGAAAGAAACCGAGATCAACGGCGACCTCGTCACTCTCTTGCCTTCCGACTTCGCAAAGCCGGGACCGGAAAAAATCGAGGTCCGCAAGCTGAGCGAGAAGGGAACTGCCATCGAGCCTGATCCGAACAGCTCCGTCCTTCTTCTCGGCGACAGCCATACGCTCGTCTTCCATGATTTTCTCGCGGAGCGCGCGGGGCTGGTCGATCAACTCGCCCAGGAGCTCGGTTTTGCGCCGGCTTTGATCGGGACGCGCGGATCAGGAGCGACGCCGGTGCGGATCAGTCTGTATCGGCACAGTCTCAAGAATCCCGAGTACCTTGCGAAAAAGAAAATCGTGGTCTGGTGTTTCGCTGCGCGAGAATTCACCGAAGCGTCCGAAGGCTGGGCGCGGGTGCCGATCGCGAAGTAAACAACGTAGAGGCGCTTATGCCAAGCGCCTGCCCCTCTCGTTAGGCGCTTGCCACAAGCGCCTCTACATCCTCCTTGACGCGCGAGCGGATTCGCTGGAAAGCGATGCCGTGCAGCGTCTCCGAAATTCCAAATGATCGTTCGACGGAATAACATCATTTCGGGTTTGGCCGCCCTGGCTCTGCTGGCTTCATCCGCCTTCGCGCAGCAACCGGCCGCGGTAGCACAGGCCGCTGCGCCATCCGGAGACCTCACAGTTTTGATCCTGGGTGATTCGCTCGCGCTCTGCGGCTTTGGAAAACGGCTCGACGATAGGTTCAGAGAAGATCCGCGAGTCAAATCGGTCTTCACCTATCTGGCCTGCGGCACTAATCCGCTGAGCTGGCTCAAGGATCGGCCGTACACTAATATCAATACCCACTGCGGATTCGTGAGCATCGAATCGATCGCACCCGATCGCGCGAGACAAACCGAGGATGTGTATGGCATGAACCGCGGGCATATCCCGGGTGCGCATCCGGTTCCGAAACTCGAGGACCTGCTTGCGACGCATCGCCCCGATATTCTGGTCATGCAAACGGGTACGAATCTTTTCGATTTGTTCCCCGATCGCAAAACCGTGGTCCCCAATCGCCACGGTCCCGCCCTGCACACCTATCTCGTCCCTTTCATTACCAAGGCGATCAGAGCTCCTTCTAGTCTGCGGAAAATTTACTGGGTGGCGTCGCCCACTTCCGGAAGAGTTTCGAAGGAGATCCAGGAGTTCGTGATCGCCCAAACTCGCGCCGACGTTGGCCACATAGCCGACGTGATCGATAGCCGGACGCTCGTTCCCTATCCGTATCATCACATGGAACCGGACAAGGAACATTTTATCGGCGCGGACATGGACCTGTGGGCCGATAAAGTTTTCGAGGTGGTGGATCGCGATCTGGCAAAGCCGTCGTTTGCGACGCTGAGGCCGTTGTCCGAAAGAGCGCCGGCGATTGCGATCTCGCAAGAGCCGCAGCCGGTGCCGCCCGCAGAGAAACCGAAGGAGCAGACGCTTCAGGTAAAAGCGAAACTCATTTCGAAAACAGAACCGATCCCCGTGAACGAATTTTTACCGTATCAGGAATTTCTCGTCGGTTACGTTTATGAGATCAGCCGGGTGATTAAGGGCGAATATTCGGAAAGTCAGATCCTGGTGATGCATCCCGCTTACATTGGGTTGAAACCGCAAAAGCTCGGCCACTATCGCATCGGCAAGACTTACAAACTGCAATTGCACGAGCTCGAAGGTACCGTTTGGAAAACTGTGAAATCGAAGGATGATTCCGGTTTGATCAACTTGCAGCCTTACATTCGGATCCAGGATGAAATCAGACACCCGGAACATGCGCGTTAAAAAAGATTGGTCGAAGCTCGTTCAGTCGGCGCTGTTGCCGGTGGCTTTTATTGTCGGCATCGGAAGCTTTGTCCTGGTGGCCGACGGCGCTAAACCGAAAAAATCGTCGAAGCCCGCGCCGGACGCGCCGCCGCCGAGCGTTTTGATGATCGGCGATTCATTATCGGTCGGGAAATTCGGCGAAGTGGTGCAGGCGCATCTCGCGCTGAAACGTCGGGTCGCGGCCTACGCGTCGTGTGGTTCGTCGCCCGAACATTGGCTGGCCGCGGAGCACGATTTCGTGACCAAGTGCGGGTATCGACAGGTCACATCCGATTCCAATATTTTCAGCGACTACGTCAATGGCCGCGCGCCGCGACCGACGCGCACACCGAAACTGGCGGACCTGGTGCGAAAGCATAAGCCGACCATTGTGGTCGTGCAGCTCGGGACGAATTGGATGGACCGCAACCTGAGCGACGAACAGATGAATGACTACCTCGGGCGTTTCGTGGACGAAGCGCGGCGTGGCGGAACGGTGGAAAAAATCGTCTGGATCGCGCCGCCCGATTCAGCGCGGTTGCGAAAAACGCAGGGAAGAGTTCATCAATTGATCCGCCGAGCCGCGAGCAGGAAGGGCTTCGACGTGATCGATTCGCGAAACGTGACGCATTACGTCACGGGCAAGACCGGCGGCGACGGGATCCATTATAATAGCGAGTCGTCGGAGGCGTGGGCCCGCGGCATTCAGAGAGATTTGGATTCGAAGCTCGCGATCACGGCGCGCGAAAAGAAGCTCAGCAGCTTCAAGCGCGACGAAGGCGTGCAGAACTAATCATTGGGCTGAAGCGTCTCCGCGCGCGTTTTGTAGCCGGCCACAAACTTCGCGCGGAACGCAGCGAAACTTCCGTCCTCGATCGCACGGCACGTCCGGCTCATGAGATCGAGGTAGAAATGCAGGTTGTGAAGTGTGATCAGGCGCAGGCCCAGGATCTCCTCCGATTTCACGAGGTGCCGGATATAACCTCGCGAGAAATCGCGACAAGCCGGACACCCGCAGCCCTCTTCAAGCGGCCCCGTCTGCATCGTGAATTCCGCGTTCTTCAGATTGAGCGTGCCGGCGGCGGTGAAAGCGGTTCCGTTGCGCGCGAGCCGCGTCGGTAATACGCAATCAAACATGTCCACGCCGCGCGCGATCAACTCGATCAACTGCGGCGGCGTCCCGAGTCCCATCGCGTAACGCGGCTTGTTCGCCGGCAAATGCGGTTCGCTCCATTCCACCGCGCTCATCATTTCCGGCTCGGGCTCACCGACGCTCACGCCACCAATCGCGTACCCATCGAAATCCATCGCCGCCAACGCCTGCGCACTCGAGCGCCGCAGTTCTTCAAACGTTCCACCCTGGACGATTCCGAAAACCATCTGACGCGGACTCTCTGACGTTGGACGTTGGACGTTGGACGTTGAACGTTGGACGTTTTCTTCCCCTTGGCGTTCGGCTGCCACCTTGCACCGCTTTGCCCAGCGATGCGTCATCTCCAAACTCCGCGCCGCATACTCGTACTCGCACGGCCACGGCGGACACTCATCGAGCACCATCGCGATATCGCTCCCGAGCGCCCCCTGGATCTCCATCGCGATCTCCGGGCTAATGAACGTCGGCGTCCCATCCAGATGATTCTGGAACGCGACGCCCTCCTCCGTGATCTTCCGCAACTTCGCCAGCGAAAAAATCTGGTAACCCCCGCTGTCCGTCAGGATCGGCCCATCCCAGTTCATGAAGCGATGCAGACCGCCGAAATGTTTAATCACATCCATTCCCGGCCTAACGAACAGATGATAAGTATTTCCGAGAATGATCTGCGCCTTCAGGGCGCGCAACTCATCCGGGCTCACCGCCTTCACGCTCCCCTGCGTCCCGACCGGCATGAACGCCGGCGTCTCGATCACGCCGTGCGCAGTTTTCAGGCGACCGCGTCGCGCTCTTGTGTTCTGATCGGTCGCCGTCAGTTCAAACATCGGCGGCACATTGGGAAATGATCGAACGCGTCGCAAGCGGCAAATCGTCCAACCAGCCAAACTGGCGATTCTATTATTGGGCCTGGGTGGCGGTGCTCTTCGCCGTGGCGGCCTGGCAACGATTTGCCCTGCCCCTCGATCCAATCGCCGATTGGGATGTCTGGGGCTACCTCGCACCGGCTTTGAGAAAATTGGTCGGCGGCGAGTTTGGCCACACCTACGGGCGCAACTTTGTTTATCCGGCATTCGTCTTTTTCCTCCTGCGCGTTTTTCAGGACTTTCGTGCGATTGTATTCGCTCAGCATTTGCTGGGGCTTCTAGCCGTCGCCCTATTCCTGGTCACGTGGCGGCGCTCTCGCGTGTTCGTGCCGGATTCGCGGCTGAGCCTCGCGGTCCACGACGGATTGGGACTAGTCGCGGCGACGATTCTGCTTCTCGCCGCGGAACCCATTCGGGCCGAGATGCAACTTCGACCCGAAGGGGTGTGCGCCTTTCTGGTCAGCCTCAATCTCTACTTTGCCATCCAGTCTATGGCGTGCTGTTTCGTGGAGAAACGGCCGCGCGCCTCCGTCGGCCACGGGATCGGGACCGTGTTCACGGCGGCCCTGCTCGCTTCCGCCAAGCCTAGTTTTGGGTTGATCGCGATCGTCGCCGTCATGCCGGTGGCGATTCTTTTTTTCCGGCGGGGCTGGTTCCGGGAAAAGATCGCGCTGGGAATCGGGGCGATTGTGGTCGCGGCCTTGTTGTTAGTTCCCGAGTACTTCCTCGGCCGCGATGACGAGCTAGGCCCGCCATTCCTGCCGGCCACGCTTTTCGTGAACCATGCCGACCTCATTCGCGACCAAATGGCCGATGACCTCCAGCGCGGCGCCTCGGTTCCATATTCTCATGAATGGCTCGAACGCGTGCACGCCGCGCTTCGCACCGAAATTGCGAAATCCTTCACGGCCCGTCCCGACCATTATTGGTCTTTTGGCTTCGATCCGGATTATCTGATGTACAACCCGGGTTCAATCGTCGCCCAAATGCGCCGCGACTTCGGGAATAATGGTCCTGATCCGTCCGCGTTTTATCGGTTCTATTATTGGCGAATCTGGCGGTGCCGTCCATTGGCAGTCGCCCGGAAAATTCAAACCCAGATGACGGTTTTTTATGCGGGAATGTGTCCCGTCTACAACCGCGAAAAATCCCTCCCGCTGGCCGGCAAATATGGGGATGGAGCGTATGCCCTCCGCATCGAACCCAACCCCGAGCTGTGGATGGGTTACGCACCGGCGGTGGAGTTCATGAACCGGACAGAGTCCCTTGCGCGGAACGCGCCAATCATTCACCAGCCGTTTCCCATCAGGATGACGAACTCTTTTTTTTCAGGCCTCTACAGGCCGTTGCTTTGGATCGCTCTTGCCCTCGGCGCAGTCGTTTTATTTCAGCAGCGTTATCGAAAGCGTTTGGGCTGGCTGACGGTGCTGGTCTTGTTCCTGTATTCCTATAACGCGGCCGCCTGTCTTGAGGTCGCCATCGTCAATTCGCTGGAAGTCCGCCGGTACCTCACCGTGCAAATGTTCTTTACCACCGTCGCGCAATTTCTAGCTCTTTGGCTCCTCTGCGAAGTGGCTCTAGCAATGCGAACGCGCGAGAAAACCTCTTTTGATGACAAGCAAGAGAAATAAGATTGTCGTCGCGGACAATTCTGTAGGTTCACAGCTTGTTGTAGTCCTCGTGTGAGCCGATCCATGTCCACAGAAAGATGTTTCCATCCACGAAGCGGCCGACGGCTCGGTAATGATCGCCGATCCGTAGGGACCACTGGTTATTCTTGAAGGGTTTGAATCGAAGCGAGGGATGGCGCGGGTCACGCGACCAAATGACATAGCCGCGGTCGGCGAGCCTTTGCACCGCCTCGGGCAGATCGTGATAATGCTTCCAGAAACCAGAAGTCGTGCGGGATTTAAGCACTCGGCCACTCGCGGCTTTGCCCCGCGCGGTGCTCACGTTCGGCTTCTTCCATAACGCGATCGAACTTTCCCTCCGAAGCCATCTGCTTATCCCAATCGTCCTCGGGCCAGTTGTGGAGCAAGGCATTCAGTTCGCAGCGCTCCTGCCACGTGAGTGCGTCGATCTCGGCTTTGATTTGCTCCACTTTGGACATGCCGAAAGATAAGAAAAATCGCGAGCACTGGCAATTTGAAAGAGCAGAGCATCTGCGCCTTGGAAGACAAAAAACCAAAATCAGGCCACCGCTTTGTGGTATGAGCAAGAATGTCGGAGCCTGTTCTCAATGCGATCGCCAGCGCGAGCGAGCTCGTGGTGCGGTTTGGCAATCAGGCGGTGCTCGATAAGGCGACCGTCACGATTTTGGAGGGCGAACGCGTCGGGCTCGTCGGGCGGAATGGCTCGGGAAAGTCGACGTTTCTGCAAATCGCGGCGGGAGTAATGAAGCCCGATGCGGGCGAGTTCAATCAGCGCCGCGATCTGGTCGTCGGATACATGCCGCAAATGTTTGAGCTGGATGAGAACGCGACGGTGCATGCCAATATTCTTTCCGGCGCGCAACGCGTTTTAGATTTAGTCGCGGAGTACGAAGTCGCGCCGGCAGAAAGCGCGCGGAGCGGAATCTTGCTCGATCAGATTTCGCATTTCGATGGTTGGAATCTCGAGCATCGGATCAAAAGCCTCGTCACGAATCTGCACGCGCCCGATCCGGAGCGAATCGTGTCGAGTCTTTCCGGCGGCGAGAAACGACGGGTCGCGCTTTGCCGCGCTTTGCTCGCCCGTCCCGATTTCTTGATCCTCGACGAACCGACAAACCATCTCGATACCGGCTCGATCGAATGGCTCGAGGATTTCCTCGCGCGCTATTCCGGCACGTGTCTTTTCGTGACGCACGACCGCTATTTTCTCGATCGCATCGCGACGCGCGTGGTCGAGCTTTCGCGCGGAAAATTCTACAGCTACGAAGGCAATTATACCGATTACCTGCTGGCCCGCGCTGAACGCGCGGCGGTCGAGGAGATGCAGGAGCACAAGCGCCAAAAGTTTTTGAAGCGCGAACTGGCCTGGGTGCGCAAGGCGCCGCGGGCGCGAAGGACGAAGTCGGTGGATCGGGTGGAACGTTACTTCGAGATGGCCGAGAAGGAGGCGCCGGAAGCGGAGCTCGACGTCGATCTTATCATTCCGCCGGCGCCAAAACTGGCGAATCGCGTGATCGAGTTGCGTGACGTCGGTATCGAACTCGGCGGCCGAGTCCTGTTCCAAAATCTTTCGCTGAATCTCGCGGCCGGGGAACGGCTCGGCATTGTCGGTCGCAATGGCCTTGGGAAATCGACGCTGCTCAAGATCATGCTGCAACAACTGGAGCCCACCAGCGGCGTAGTGGAGATCGGGTCGCGGACAGAGATCAATTACGTCGATCAAAACCGGCTGCTCCTCGATGACGCGAAGACGGTTTGGGAAGAAGTCGGCGAGGGGAGCGAATACGTCCGGCTCGGTGAGGAGAACATCACGCTGCGCGGATATCTCCGGCGCTTTCTTTTCACTGAGGAGCGGATCAATACGAAGATCAATCAGCTCAGCGGCGGCGAACGGAGCCGGGTCTTGCTGGCGAAAATTCTCAAGCGCGGCGGGAACGTGCTCATTCTCGACGAGCCGACGAACGATCTTGATCTCGGCACGCTGCGATTGCTGGAAGAAGCACTCGTTGCGTTCGGTGGCAGCGTGATCGTGGTGAGTCACGATCGGTATTTTCTAAATCGCGTCTGCACCGCGATCCTTGCCTTCGAAGACAGCGGAATTCTCCGGTACCACGTCGGGAACTACGATTACTATCTCGAGAAACGGGAGAGTTGTAGGGCGAACGCATCGCTTGCCGATCTCGCACGGGCAGGCGATGCGCCCGCCCTACAATTGAAGAGTCGCAAGTCGCGAAAATTGAAATGGAAAGAAGAGCGCGAACTGGAAGGGATGGAAGCCGCGATCCTTGCTGCGGAAAACGAAGTGACGCGGATCGAAGCGCTCTTCGCGGAGCCGGATTTCTACGTGACGGACGCAGCTGAACTGGCAGGTTTTGAAACGAAACTGCGCGCCGCTCGCGATCAGGTCGCACGTCTTTACGCGCGTTGGGCGGAGCTCGGCGAAGTTGCGTCTGTCTCCGGGTAGCGCACGCGTCTCGCGTGTTGGCGAAGGCGTCCTCGCCTTCGCGTACTTTATAACCGTTTTTCGGCGAGACGCCTAAACCAGCACGCGAGACGCGTGCGCTACCCAAAGACTCGATGCGGACGGCCCATCCAAACTTCGACGCCGGGAGAATAGTTGGCGCCGACGTATTGGGCGGTCTCCCACCAATTCCCAGTGCTGGCGAGGAGATCATCTGCGTTGGTGACCATCTCGAGCGCCACTTGTGGCCACGGCTCGTGCCAGACTCGGAAAAGGCGGCGACGTTTCCCATTGCAGGTAAAAGCCGTGTAGCGCTCGAGCAGGAATTCGGTCAATGATTCGGTTTCGCTTGGACCGAAAGGGTTAACCGCAATTTTCCCCTGATAACTTAGCCGTCCCTCGCGTGCCTCGACGATTCGACGGATCTCTCCACGAACGCACGCGTGATCGTAGATCAGTCGTCCGAACTTGTACGGCAGACCAAATGTTCGCGGTCCGAGATGGACGCTCAGTGGATTCGAGAGCCATTCAGCGAGGAAGTAGATGCCGGGCTCGCCGCGATGCCGGACGTGGGTGCGGACGTTGAGGAATTCGTGGGTCGCGATTGGCTTGAAGAGCCATTCGCCAAGCCGTCCGCCGATCCGTGGCCGCATTCGCGCCAGGGTGAAGGCGACGATGCTGACGAAGGCGCGCCCCTCGCGGAGATCGAGGTCGAAGGGAACGTCGCGCTGGAGGGTTGCGGGGTCTGCCTCGTAGTGAATGAACACCGCGCGATCCCAGCGCGCGTAAAACATCGGTTCGCCCGGGAGCGCGAGCATTCGGCGCCGGGCCGCTTCGCTCAGCGTGCTGCGATTCGCGGCGACACTTTCCATTTTCGATCAGGGCGTTGTCTGGCGATTAGAGGGGAGAGCGACCAGACAGTGTAAGCGCAGGCCGTCAGGCAAAGATCTTTGATGAGCGCGCCGTAGGGATCGGTGATCATCGCCGGGTTCGCCATCGCCACCAGTACGATGAGGATCCACATGCCGAGGGTGGCGATCGCCACGGCCAGGCGTTGCGCGAAGCCAGCCAGCAACCAGATCGCGAACGCGACCTGCGCCGCGCCTAACAACTGCAGGAAAAACTCCGGCGTTCCAAAATAAATACCGGAGCGCCGGACGAGATCCACCTGGTCGGGGCGGACGAAAAGCAATTTTGGAACGAGGCCCTCGTAAAACCAGACCGCGCCTAACGAGAGCCGGGAAACGAGGATAGCCGTTTTCATTTTAATGCAGGGCCCGGCCGGCAGCGGTGAAGTAGACGACGGCGAACGCGCCGTAACCCAGGAACAACATCCAATGGATGGCGGTGCGGAGAGAGTCGCCCCGCCAATGGACCACGCTGTAATGTGACCATTGCATCGCCGACCGGATCGCCCAAAATGCGCCGATGCCAATCGCCAGCCAGACGCAGATCGGTTGCGTTGCGGTCGCGATCTCAGCCGCAAATCGCCAGGTGAGCGTTCCGAAAAGCGCGAGCGTGATCGAGATGAAATAGATGTGGATCTGGAAGACTTCGCGAATGAGCAAAGGAGCGTTGGCCAGATCGCGCTCCCATTTCATGATCCGAACCAGGAAGAGGTTTAGGATGGCGACACCGAGCTGGGCGAGCGCGGCGAGCCGCAGAAAGAGTTCGAGGTTGGTGAGCAATATTCTCATTTGTTGGCGTACAGATTCGCGAAGGCCTCGCGCAGGGTTGGGAACTGAAATTGGAATCCGTGTTCGAGATATCGGCGCGGAGCGCATCGAGAACTGAGAAGCGCAAGCTCGCCTTCGCTTCCCATGAGCCATGCTCCGGCTCGCGCGAAAGGCGCCGGCACAGGCGGGCTCCAGGGTCGGTGAAGCGCGCGCCGAAGTTCGCGCATGAATTCGCGGTTGGATACGGCGGCGGGCGCGGTCGCGTTAAATACGCCGGTGAGTTCGGGCCGTTCGATCGCGGATAGGAACATCTGAATCAAGTCAGCCACGTGGATCCAACTGATGAATTGACGTCCGCTCCCGACGGCGCCGCCGAGAAACCAGCGCGTTAATTTCTCCAGCACGGGAAGCGCCCCGCCATCGCGGCCCAGGACAACTCCGAGTCGCAGGACCACTTTGCGGGTGGCGGGGAGGTCGAGTGCATAGAATGCGCCTTCCCATTGCCGGCAAACGTCCGCGGGGAAGTCGTTTCCGGGAGGCGCGTCTTCATCGACAACTTGCTCGCCAGTATCGCCGTAATAACCGACACCACTCGCCTGCACGAAAACCTTCGGCGGCGTTGCGCAGTTTGCGATCGCCTCCCCGAGGATGCGGACCGAGTCGACGCGCGAACAAATGATTTCGCGGCGATTCTCGGACGTGTGGCGGCAGTTAATGTTCTTGCCGGTCAGGTTGACGATGGCTTCCGCGCCCTCGATCGCGCGGGACCAATGGCCGACCGTTTTTCCATCCCACTGCAAGTAATCGACTCCCTCTTTCCGATGCGCGGCGCTGCGCCCGAGCACGACGACATCGTAACCTTTCCCGACGAGAACCGGCGCGAGCGCCCGACCAACAAAACCGCTGCCGCCGGCGAGAATAACGCGTTTCATAGCGGGTGCAGGTTGAGAGCGGCGCAGCTGTAAACAAAGACCAGGGCGGCGAAGAGGAGGGTCAGCCCGCGGTAACCGATGCGACGAAATGTTGTCGTGAGAAAAGGTTTCGCATCGAACACGAAAAACTGGACGGCCAGACGCGCCAGCCAGAAGATCGCGATGATTGCACAGACCGAGCGGGCGAAGGAGGCGCCCGACGCGAGTTCGTCGGCGTGCAAGAGCGTGAGCGCACCAAAGGAAATGATCACCAGCACTATGAAGCAGCCGTAGACCCAGAAAAGCCGGCGCAGGAACGGATGCAGCGCCGCGAGATTCGCGCGCCAGTCAAGCACGCGGGGTGTAAGCGCGCTCGCGATGAGGATCACGAAGTGCAAAAGGCCGCCGGCAAGAAGCAAGGTTTTCATAGCGCGCCGATTGTTTGCATGAAAGGAACGACGACCTGCCTGACGAACGCTGGAGAAAGAGACAATACGCCGGACCCGCGACCACGATCATCGTGAACAGCCAGCCCGAAATGCCGCCTCCGAGTCGAAGCGCTTTGCCGGCCGAACTGTGTTCGACTGAAACGCCAAGTCCCTGGACAAGGAAATATCCCGTCGGCAATCCAAAGCCGGCGCGCGCCGGCAGCGAGATAACCAATTCATGGATTAATCCCGAGACCGCGAACGCAATCAAAGTAGCGGCAACGGTCCCGGTATGGCGCGCGACCGGGCGAAAGACCAGGCGAAGCGCGAGATCGTTAAAGGCCGCGTTCCACCGTCGTCCCCAAAATTCGGAGACGGAGGTCGAGCCGAGCGGACGATTCATGATCGGCGGAGCGTCGACGCGCAGGGCTCTCCATCCGATGCTCGCGAGGTCGAACAAGCCGAAGTGCAGGATCAGGATAATGCCTGCCATTCCAATCCAACCCGCGAGGATTGGTTCAGTTGTTTGTCGCGCAACAGCAAAAAGCAAGAGCGCCCCAAGTAGTATCCGAACGGCGGCGAGTGCCGCGCTCTTCATCATCCCCGGGCGAGAAGCGCACGGTGCGAGATCGGGCGAAAGAAAACGGGCCGCGTCCATTCCTGGCCAGGCGAAGAGATAAGCAGCGGCTCGAAACGGGCAAACCCGGCCGGAGCGGCGAATCGCATTTCCGAACGTGAGCCATTTGCAGCCGAAGAATATCGCGAAGGCCATCAACCACATGAAGACCCACGCCGGCAAAAATGGCTTCGTCGCGAGTGTGAGGAGCGGAAGAATCGCCAGGAGAACCCATCGCGTCCGAACAGAAAACGTCGGAGCTGCAGCGTTATTGATTGCGCACGTGCGATGGTCTGCGACCCATCGATAGAGACGCTGCAGCACCGCGTGGACGAATGGCAGACGAGCGAGAAAGGCCAGGGGACGGGCCCACCAAAGCCGGCGAGACAGAAAGATCACAGCGTCGGCGCCGCCGAAAACCTCGCCGGTCTTCGTAAGAACACGCATTTCCTTGAGCGCCTCTTCCCGGGTCATGTTCAATCGCCGTTGCACCCATTCGTGCTGGAGCGGTTCGAAATAAAACCCGCGTTTCGCAAAAGCGTTCTCGAATCGAAGGGCGAGCTCGCGGCAGAAGCTGCAATCGCGGTCGTAGAAAATCCAGCCGCGGAAGGAAACCGCTTCCTTTACTTCTGTTGTTTCTGTCAGTTCAGAAATCATTGGGCAAATTTTTTTAAGCCGCCGCGCCGATTCCGAGCAGTTTGAAAGCCTTGTCCCCAAGCTTCGCCAGCTTCAGGACAGCGGGCGTCGGCAGTTTCTCCATTCGATCGTAGGCGGTCGTGGCGATCTCGAAAAAGTTCAGCAGTTCCGCCAGACGATCGCGTGTGTAAGGGGCCGCGGACTTCGCTTTGCCCGATTCGTCGATGCAATCGCGCAAGACCCGCAAGGTCGGCTCGATCTCCCGCTTTTTTCGCTCGCGCGCGATGACGCGAAACATCGCGAAAACGTCCTTCATCGATTCGAAGTGATCGCGGCGATCGCCGATCACGTGGACGACGCGAACGATGCCCCAGTTCTGCAGCTCGCGAAGGCTGGTGCTGATATTGGAGCGGGCGACGCCCAGAGTTTGCGCGATTTCATCGGCCGGGATCGGTTTCTCGGAGAGGAACAACAGGGCGTGGACCTGCGCGACGGTTCGGTTGATCCCCCAGCGGGTCCCCATTTCTCCCCAGTGGAGGACGAATTTTTGAGCGATGGGCGAGAGATTTGTCATTGGTCAGTCTTTTCTGTCTAAACAGAAACTAAAGAAAACAAGCAGACAGTCAACTGCAAAAGTTTCGAGCGCTCTCCAGACAAAATTGCCCGGAAAATGTTGTTGCGGGCCGGGGAATCGTTTCTATATTGCCCGCTCTCCGCATCAGGTGCGTGGGGAAGGTGGACACCGGCCTGTGCGGTTTTTTTGTCGCCCGGATTACGAGATCGGGCGGCTTTTAATTTAACGAAATGCCAACAATTAATCAGCTCATTCGCAAGGGACGAAAGAAAGTTTCGGTGAAATCAAAATCACCGGCGCTGAAAAATTGTCCGCAGCGCCGCGGAGTGTGCACCCAGGTCATGACGCGCACGCCGAAGAAGCCGAATTCTGCCCTGCGAAAAGTGGCGAAAGTGCGGTTGACGAACGGCCAGGAAGTGATTGCCTACATTCCCGGCGAAGGACACAATTTGCAGGAGCATTCGATCGTGCTCGTGCGAGGCGGAAGGGTGAAAGATTTGCCGGGTGTGCGTTACCACATTGTGCGGGGAACGCTCGATAGCCTCGGGGTTGATGGACGACGTCGCAGCCGATCGAAATATGGTGCGAAACGCCCGAAGGCCGGCGGAGATGCGGCGGCCAAAGAGGGCGGAAAGAAGAAATAAATTTTAGCTCAGTAATCAGTACGGAAACAATATTTCATGTCTCGTCGGCGGAAAGTTTACAAAAAAGAGGAGAAGCTCGACTCGCGTTACGGCAGTCCTGCGGTCGCGCGCCTCATTTCCACCGTGATGAAGCGGGGCAAGAAATCGCTCGCGGAACGGATCGTTTATACCGCGATCGATAAATCGCGCGAAGGTTCTGACGCGGTCGATCCGCTCGAAATCGTAAACAAGGCGCTGGAGAATGTGCGCCCACGCCTCGAAGTAAAATCGCGCCGCGTCGGTGGCGCGACCTATCAGGTGCCGATGGAAGTCACGCCGGCGCGCCAGGTGTCTCTCGCGATGCGCTGGATCGTCCAATACGCCGATAACCGTCGCGGTATGCCGATGGCGGAAGCGCTCGCCGCCGAATTGAAGGACGCCGCGTCCGGTCAAGGCAACGCGATTAAGAAACGCGACGACACCCATAAGATGGCGCAGGCCAACCGCGCCTTCGCTCATTTCCGCTGGTAAATTTATGGCGACCGCGACTCTAGAAAAGGCAGCTGCGTCGGCGAATCCAAATTCGCCTGATCGTAAGTACCCGCTCGAGCGGACGCGGAACATCGGCATTGCCGCGCACATCGATGCCGGTAAGACGACGCTGACCGAGCGCATTCTTTTTTACACCGGCATGATCCACAAGATCGGTGAAGTGCATGAAGGTACGACCGTGACGGACTGGATGGAGCAGGAGCGCGAGCGCGGCATCACGATCACATCGGCGGCGACCACCTGCGCATGGATGCAGAAGACGGAGCCAGGTGTCTACAAGATGTACGACGGCATCAAAATGCGCGTGAACATCATCGACACGCCGGGACACGTTGATTTTACCGCCGAGGTCGAGCGCTCCTTGCGCGTCCTCGACGGTGCAATCGCGGTCTTCGACGCTGTTGCAGGTGTTCAACCGCAGTCAGAAACGGTCTGGCGTCAGGCGAACAAGTACAATGTCCCGCGCATCGCGTTCATCAACAAAATGGATCGCGTCGGCGCTGACTTCGATGCCTCGATCGACTCGATGCACAAAAAACTCGGCGCAAATGCGTGGCCGATTTTGATTCCGCTCGGCAAGGAAGATTATCTCAAAGGCCAGCTCGACGTCGTGAACCGCAAAGCGGTGTTTTATCTCGACGACGACTCGATGGGCTCCATCTACGAAGTGCGCGAGATTCCTGAAGAGAACAAAGCGCTGGTCGAAAAGGCTTACGCAACCCTGGTAGAACAAATTTCTAACATTGATGATGAAATCGCGGAGGCGGTTCTAGAAGAGAAGGAGATCACGCCGCAGATGCTCAAGGCGGGAATCCGTCGTCAAACGATCGCAAACAAGTTTGTCCCGGTGGTCGGCGGCTCGGCTTTCAAGAACAAAGGCGTCCAGTATCTCGTCGACGCCGTCATCGATTACCTTCCCGGTCCGCTCGACATTCCGCCAGCAGTCGGCATGGAGCCTGACACGCACGAAAAGATGGATGCGCCGACGGATGACAACGGCAAATTCTGTTCGCTCGCGTTCAAACTTTGGAGCGACCCATTCGTCGGAAAGCTGGTTTTCTTCCGCGTCTACTCCGGTTCGCTCAGCAAAGGCGACAACGTTTACAATCCGCGCACGAACAAACGCGAGCGGATTAGCCGCCTGATTCAGATTCAAGCCGACAAGCGCGAGGATATCGACACCTGCTATTCGGGCGACA
>JBEEHT010000037.1:0-59904 GCA_041167545.1 Verrucomicrobiota bacterium | reverse complement strand
CGCTGGCCGAAGCCGGAGTGCAGCCGGTGCTGCTGCCGGGATCGGTTTACGCGCTGGGGAAGAGCCGGTATCCCCGCGCTCGCGAGATGATCGAGGCTGGATTAGCGGTGGTGCTGGCGACGGATTTTAATCCCGGTTCGTCGCCGACGCCGTCCATGCAGATGGTCTTGTCGCTGGCTGCCACCCAGATGAAAATGATGCCGGCGGAAAGCGTGACTGCCGCCACGATCAATGCCGCCTACAGTTTGAATCGAGGCGACAAGATCGGTTCCCTCGAGCTGGGCAAGCAGGCAAACTTCGTGATCTACGACTGCGCCGATTATCGCGAGCTCGCCTACTACTTCGGCCTGTCGCAAACGCAGGCGGTTTACGTTCGCGGCGAACAGGTCGTGTGACGCCACTTAGCCGTGATCCCGCGTCGCCCACAGGGCGACGGCTACAGAAGAGCCGCTACCTTGCGTATCGTTGCGCACACCCGTAACGTCGCTCCTCGAATGAAAGTGGAAGTTGAAAATCAGCCGCAGGGTCTATCGACGTTGCGGATCGAATTGCCGCCGGAAGAGGTGCGCAAGGAGTGGGATGCGATCGCCAGCAACTACTCGCGTTATGCGCGCATTCCCGGTTACCGGCCAGGCAAAGCGCCGCGGCAGGTGATCGAGAAAAAGTTTCGCAAGGAAATTCAGGACGAGCTGACCAAGGCGCTAGTCTCAAAAAGTTACCGCGAGGCGATCGCGGAAAAACAACTCCGCGTCATTTCCCTGACGGATGTGGGCGATGTCGAATTTGGCGAGGATCGTTCAATGCGCTTTCGCGCGACGGTGGTCACGGCGCCGGAGTTCGAACTTCCCGACTACAAGAATATTCCTGTCCAACTGCCAGCGGCAGCCGTGACCGAATCGGAGGTCAATGCGGCGCTCGAACGTTTGCGCGACCAAAGTGCGGACTTCATCGACGTAGCGGGGCGCGGTCTCGCCATGGGCGATTTCGCGGTGATCGATTTTGCGGGAGCAATCGATGGGATCCCGATCAGCGAGATCGTGCCGGAGGCGAGCAAGAATGTGCATGGCGGAAAAAAATTCTGGCTCCATCTCGCGCCCGAAAATTTTCTCCCGCAGTTCTGCGAGCAGATCGTGGGAATGAAGGCAGGCGATACGCGCAGCGTCCAGGTCGTGTTTCCGGAAGATTTTCCGGTGCAGGAACTCGGCGGGAAAAAGGCCGATTATGCGGTGACGCTGAATGAGATCAAAGAGAAAGTCCTGCCGGCGCTGGACGACGCCTTCGCGGCCAAGCTGATGCCGGAGAAAACTCTGGCGGACTTGCGCCATACGATTGAGCACAATCTCGAGCACGAGAAAGAGCACGAAATCGATCGCGTGAAAGAAGGCCAGATCGTGAAGTTTTTGCAGGAACACGTCAGCTTCGATTTGCCGCCCAGTCTTCTCCAGAACGAGACGCGCCGCGCGTTGAACGAGCTCGTCCATCGGAACCGGGAGCGGGGCATTCCGGACGAGATGCTGAAAGGAAAAGAGAAGGAGTTGATCGAAGGGGCGGGCTCGCTCGCGGCGCACCGGCTGAAATCCAACTTCATTCTTCACCGGATCGCCGAGCGCGAAAAGATCGAGGTGACTCGGGAGGAATTGGACGAACGCATTCGCGAGCAGGCGGCACACTACAATATTTCCGTCGATAAAATGAAGAAGGAACTGGAGGAAAACGACCGGCTGAACGGTTTCGCGGAGGAGCTTCTGCTGGGCAAGACCCTTGATTTCCTGAAGGCGAATGTTAGCGTGGAAACGATCTCAGAACCCGCGGCGGCGACTGCGCCAACGGAATAAATCATGACCGCCACGAACGAAAATTTCTCGCAATCCATCCTCATTCCGATGGTGGTCGAACAGACCGGCCGCGGCGAGCGGAGCTACGATATTTACTCGCGTCTGCTGAAGGACCGGATCGTTTTCATTGGAACGCCGATCGACGATCACATCGCAAACCTCGTCATCGCGCAGCTCCTTTTTCTGCAAATGGAGGACGGCAAGAAGGACATCAGCATCTACATCAATTCGCCGGGCGGCTCGGTCACGGCGGGTCTCGCGATCTATGATACGATGCAGTTCCTGACGTGCGACGTGACGACTTACTGCCTCGGGATGGCGGCCAGCATGGGCGCGGTTTTGCTTTGCGCGGGGACCAAAGGCAAGCGGTTCGCGCTGCCGAATTCCGACATCATGATCCACCAGGTCTCGGGCGGCGCGCAGGGCCAGGCGAGCGACGTCGAACGCCAGGTCGAATACATGTTCAAGCTCAAGAAGCGCCTGATCAGGATCATTTCGCAACACACGGGCAAGCCTGAGGACCAGGTCCGGTTGGATTCCGACCGCGACTATTACATGTCGGCGGCTGAGGCGAAGTCTTACGGATTAGTGGACGAAGTGATCAAATCGCGGAAGGAAGCGAAGTTGCTCGATGGAGCGGCACCGACGACGGAGGGTTCGACGGCGATCGCGGAGGCCGCCTTGCCCCGTAAGGTCGAGGAATAAAAACTGCTATTTTAAGGCGGTAATATGGCCCGCGCCTCCAACCTCACCATGTGCTCCTTCTGTGGCAAAAGCCACGCCGAGGTGCGCAAGCTCATCGCCGGTCCCGGCGTTTACATTTGCGATAGCTGCATCAACGTCTGCAAAAGCATTCTCGACAAGGAGCTGAACGAAGACGCCCGGCGGCAGTCCTCGACCATTCGCGTTCCCAAGCCGGCCGACATTCGCCATTCCCTCGACCAATATGTAATCGGCCAGGACATCGCGAAGAAGACGCTCTCGGTTGCCGTCCATAATCATTTCAAACGCGTTCTGCAAAGCGCGACGCCGACCGACACTTCCGCTGCTTTTCAGCCGGATCCGTTTGCCGATGTCGAAATCGAGAAGAGCAACATCCTGCTCATCGGACCGACGGGCTCCGGCAAGACGTTGCTCGCGAAGACGCTCGCCAAGATTCTCGACGTGCCGTTTTGCATCGCGGATGCGACGACTCTCACGGAAGCCGGTTACGTCGGCGAAGATGTCGAGAACATCATCCTGCGTCTGCTTCAGAATGCCGACTACGATGTGAAGCGCGCGGAGATCGGGATCGTTTATATCGACGAGATCGACAAGATCGGCCGCAAGACCGACAACGTCAGCATCACGCGCGACGTTTCGGGCGAAGGTGTGCAGCAGGCGCTTCTAAAAATTCTCGAAGGCAGCACCTGCAATGTTCCACCGCAAGGCGGCCGGAAACATCCGCACCAGGAATACATTCAGGTCAACACGGAGAAGATCCTGTTCATTTGCGGCGGCGCGTTCGTCGGCCTCGACAAGATCGTGCAGAAACGCATCGGTCAGCGGACGATGGGATTCAACAGCCCGACCTTGGAAGTGGAAGCGGCGCTGGCGAGAGAAGCCGTGCGGCACGTTGAACCGGAAGATCTGCTGAGCTTCGGGATGATTCCGGAATTCATCGGGCGCTTGCCGGTGATCAGTGCGCTCGACGCTCTGACCGAGGAAGAGATGGTCGCGATCCTGACGGACACGAAGAACGCGATGATCAAGCAGTACACGAAGCTGTTCGCGATGGAAGGCGTGCGACTGAGTGTGACCAAGGACGCTTTGAAGGCGCTCGCGGCACAGGCGGTCACGAAAGGCACCGGCGCACGCGCGCTGCGTTCGATGCTCGAGCGAATCATGCTCGAAATCATGTACGAGGTGCCGAGCCGCGAAGATATCGCGGAGGTCACAATCAATCGCGCGGTGGTCGACGGCAAAAAGCCGCCCCTGATTCGGAAGAAGCAGGACAAGGACGCGGCTTGATGATCGCGCGCTGGCGCGCGCGATGTTACAACGTTAAAACGTTGAATCGTTAAAGCGACGATTTGTAACGCTTCAACGTTTCAATATGAACGTCGTCATCATCAACACCGGCACCGAGCTTCTCCTCGGCGACGTTCTCAACTCGCACCTCGGCTTCATCGCCCGAGAAATATTTCCTCTCGGCTTGCGCATCGCCCGCCAGGTAACGGTGCCGGACGGTCCCGCGATCCGCGACGCGCTCAGGGAATCATTCGAGAACTCGGACATCATTTTTGTTACCGGCGGTCTCGGACCGACGACCGACGATATCACGCGCGAAGTTACCGCCGAACTCCTCGGGTTGGAGTTGCGGCACGATCCCGCCGTTATGAATGCAATTACCACCCGCGCCGCGAGTCGTGGCTTCCGGCTGACGGATCGAGTGGCTCGGCAGGCGGATGTGCCCGAAGGCGCGGTCGTGTTGCCGAACGCCGACGGAAGCGCGCCCGGTTTATACATTGCGGCAGATCGTCAACAAAATCGGCCGCATCTCTTTCTCCTTCCGGGGCCCCCTCGCGAGCTGCATCCGATGTTCAGAAATTCCGTGTTGCCGATTCTGCGGAAAATTATCTCCGGCGAAGGAGTTGTTCAGCGCCGCACCTACAGCATCGCCGGAATGGGCGAATCGTTGGTCGAGGAAGCGATCGGCGAACGTCTGCTCGAGATCTCGGGAATCGAGCTTGGGTATTGCGCGCGGCCTGGAGAAGTGGATCTTCGAATTATCGGCGACGAGGCGACGCTCGATCGAGCGGACGCAATCATTACGGCGGGACTGGGCGCCGCCGTTTTCTCCCGCGATGGTGAAAGTCTCGAAGAGACAGTCGTGAAATTGCTCACGGAAAGGAAGCAAACGCTGGCCATCGCGGAATCGTGCACGGGCGGTTATCTCGCGCATCGGATCACCAACGTCCCCGGCGCCTCCGCGGTTTTTATGACGGGATACGTTACCTATTCGAACGACGAAAAGACGCGACTGCTTGGAGTCGATCCCCACCTTATTTCGAAACACGGGGCGGTGAGCGCCGAGGTGGTGGGCGCGATGGCGGAAGGCGCGCGAAAAAGAGCGAACACGACATTTGCCCTCGCCACGACAGGCATCGCGGCGCCGGGCGATGGCAAGACCGCCAAAGCGGTCGGCACCGTCTTAATCGCGCTGGCCGGCGATGATGCTTCCACGATCGTCAAAAAGTTTCACTTCCCAGACGACCGGCCGACGTTCAAGGAGCTGACGACACAGACCGCGCTGGAAATGCTGCGACGGGCAGCGCTTTAAGGATCGACTCGCACCGGCGTCCCGACTTTGACGTGCGAATAAAACTGGGCGGCGCCGGGCTCCGGCATTCGAATACAGCCGTGCGACGCCGGATAGCCGGGCAAAATTCCCACGTGCATGCCGACGCCTTCGCCGGTCAAACGCATGAACCATTTCATCGAGGCGCCAACGTAATGCGTCCCGCTGGGAGCGGAATCGATCCGGGCGCTTATCCCGCCGCGAACCGTGCGGCCTTGGGAATCCTTGTAGTCGCCGTAAAGGCTCGAGCGATGGTCCTTGTCTTTTTCGAGGACGGTAAAACTTCCGGTTGGCGTCGTGTGCCCGCGCTTGCCGGAAGAGATTGGACTGTCGATTGCGATTTCCTCGCCGGTCATGAGGTAGGCGCGCTGTTTCGTAATGGAAACAATCACGTGCGCGTTATCGGGCGTGACCCTTTGCAGCACCGCCGCGTTAGTCGTGATTTGCGGCTGGGCTTTGATCAAGTCGCTGGCTTTCTTCATCGGCTGGTTCGGCGAAGCGGACGGAGAGGGCTTGGGCCGGACCTGAGTCTTGTTTTGATTGGCTGGCACGGAAGGCGAAGGCTTCGGCGGAACCGTTCGCCGCGGAATTTGGGCGTGCGCGACTTCGACACCGAAGAGAACGACGGCGGCGGCGACGCAGGAGCGAAGAAGAAGAGAGCTCACGATAATTCAGCTGCCGACGTAGGTGTCAATCCGCTTGAGCCAACCCGGAAGCCAGCGCGCTTCATTCCGCTCGGGAGGGGAATTGCGAACGCGATTTTTCAACACAGTCCTGGCGGATTGGGCGAAGCTCTTCACGGCTTCGCGTGCGGTAGTTTCTTGAGACATTCCTTGGAGCACCTGTAACAGCCCCCAACCCTGTCCTGCGTAGCGCTCCGTGGCAAGAACACCTTCGCCTTTGAAGTTCACGTAATCGGCCAGCGCGTAGCAGCCCGTGGCCGAGCCCGCCACGCGGTCGAAACGTTCCTGCACCTGCGCGCCATTCGAGGCGCCGGTTTCCGCGAGCATTTTGGGAAGCGCCTGCTGCAGCCGGTTGACGAGAAACTCCGCCTGAAGATCGACCGTGCGCCCGAGGAACTCTCGCAATTGCTTCATCGGAGTTGATTGACTGGCTTGATTGAATTCTGCGCGCGACTTCCAGGGACAGCCGTCTTTCGCGCGCAAAACTACCGGCAATTGCATGCCGCGGGCCGCTGCGAAATCGACGAACTTCGGAAAGCTCTCGTCAAACGGACCGCGCACGCCTTTCGGGTACCAGATAAAGTGACCGATGCCGAGCGAGGCGAAATTCTCTCCGGCATTCCAGGAAGTGAGCCCGGCTAAAGTCCCGCCGCATTCGTTTTGCCAGATTCGATTTCCAATGCGCCGCGTCTCCGCCTTCGAGAGATTAATGGCGGCAATAGCGTGGCCGCCAGCGATGAGGAGAAGCGCCAGGACCAGGCCAATCTGGCGTACCAAACGCGTGGTGGCCCCCGCGCTTGACGACGCAGGTTTCTTCTCTAGCGTGGCATTTCCCGCGGCGCTCAGACCGGAAATTGTAACCTCGCCCGCCTCCATTCTGCTTATGAAACGTCTCATTATTTGTCTCGCCGCCCTTTGCGCAGCCTCTCCAGGTTTCGCGCAGGATAAAACCCAGCTCAAAGATCAAAAAGACAAGGCAAGCTACAGTATTGGCCACGATATCGGGACCACTTTCAAGAAGCAAAATGTCGAGCTGAATCCCGACGCCTTGCTGGCCGGGTTGAAGGATGCGCTCGCCGGCAAAGCGCCTGTCCTCTCCAAGGAGGACCGCGATAAAGTGCTCGAGACTTTCCAAAAAGAGATGATGGAAAAGCAGGTCGCGGCCAGCAAAGAGGCGGCGGTAAAAAACGCGGCTGACGGCGAGAAATTTCTGGCGGAAAACAAAAAGAAGGACGGCGTCAAAACAACGGCCAGCGGTTTGCAGTACAAAGTTCTGAAAGAGGGAACCGGTCCCTCGCCAAAAGAAACCGACACGGTGACGACCAATTACAAGGGCACCCTGATCGACGGCACTGAGTTCGACAGCTCCGAGAAACATGGCGGGCCTGCGACGTTCAGAGTCACGGGTGTGATCAAGGGTTGGACCGAAGCGCTCCAGATGATGAAGACTGGTTCGAAGTACCAGATCTTCGTCCCCTCCAACCTCGCCTATGGAGAGAAGGCCCGCTCCCAAGAGATCGGTCCAAATTCCACCCTGGTATTCGAACTCGAATTGCTCAGCATCGTCCCACCGGAGAGCACAGCGGTTCCACCGTCTGCGCCAGGGACACCGGCTGCGATCGCACCGGCTAAACAAAGTCCAAGCGCTCCGCCCGCGACGTCGCCAGCAGCGAAGCCTTCTCCGTCCGTTGCGGTCAAGCCAGCGCCTTCAGCCTCGCCAAAATAAGAGCCGTCCGGCTGCCGGAAAAAAGCTAGCGTCGTTCTTCGGCTGGTTCCCAGGCCAGCCGGGGCGCATCGCCCCACAAATCTTCGAGGCTGTAGAACTCGCGTTTATCGCGATGAAAGACGTGCACGATCACTTGCATGTAATCGAGCACGATCCACTGGCTCGCCGGAAATCCATCGACCGACACGGGGGGCACGCCATGATCGTCTTTTAATCCGGCTTCGACTGCGCCCGCGATCGCTTTCAGGTGCGGCTCCGACGTCCCCGAGCAAATCACGAAGAAGTCGGTAAAGGTGGAAATTCCCTGGAGGTCGAGGACCACGATGTCCTCCGCCTTTTTGTTCGCCGCGAAATTCGCGCACGTCTTGGCTAATTGTTCCGCGGTGATTTTCTAAGGCTCCCTGTAAAGCTGGCGATCGTGAATGATTTTTTCGACCGCCGGCGGTACGAGATAACGAATCGAATGCCCACTGGCAACTCTGTTTCTGATATCGGTCGCAGAAATATCGACGTGGCGGCGGATAATCGGATAGGCATGCTCGGTTTCCAGACCGGTGCGATCGAGCACGACAAATTGCACCAGCTCCTTTAGCTCGGCGAAACGGTGCCAGGTGTGGAGACGGGTGACGTTGTCTTCCCCAACCAGGAAATAAAACGCAGCGTCGCGGTCGCGGGCGCGGAGTGCTTCGACCGTCTCGACCGCATAGGAGGGCGCACCCCGTTCCAGCTCCATCGCATCCAAAGCAAAACGCGGCTCGTCGGCGATCGCCGAGCGGACCATTTCCAAACGGGCGTCCGGCGCGGTGGGTTCGCGTTCGAGCTTGTGGGGTGAAATCGCGGCCGGGACGAAGATCACGGTCTCGAGCTGGAGCTGCTCGACGGCATCACGGGCCAGGATCAGATGACCGTGATGGATCGGATCGAAGGTGCCGCCGAAAATGCCGATCTTTTTCAAACGAATGCTTTTTGTAGCCACGACCCTATGGGCCGTGTTTGTTTCCGGCAGCGAACATGAAAGGTAGCGTGACGTTATGGAGAGAGATTCACTGGGTCAATTGATCCTTACCGGCGTCCCGGCCTTCGAGCTGGACTCGGAAACCGCGGCGTTATTTCGTCGCGTGCAACCGGGCGGCTTCATCCTCTTCGGCCGGAACATTCAAAGCGCGGCGCAGCTTCGGAAGTTGATCGACGATCTCCGCGACCTGAGCGACATCGAGCCGATCATCACGATCGATCAGGAGGGAGGCCGCGTCTCGCGCCTGCGCCTGATCGGGAACGAACCGCCGAATGCGCAGCAACTCCGCGATCGCAACGACGTCTCGCTCGTCAGGCGTCACGGGGAAATCACCGGGCGACTCCTGCGCCTCTTTGGATTCAACCTCGATCTGTGCCCGGTCCTGGACATTTCCTTCGACGATGAGGCGGACAATTCGCTTCGGGGCCGCTGCTACGGCAAGAGCGTCGAACAAGTCGTTAGACTGGCGAGCGCTTTCAACGACGCCATGCGCGGCGAAGGCATCCTGAGTTGCGGAAAACATTTTCCCGGCTACTCGGCGGCAACCGTGGATGCGCACCATGATCTTCCGAAGATCGAACGGAGCCGCGCGGAGTTGGATGCGGAAGAGCTCGCGGTCTTCAAGCATTTCACGCCGACGATCGATAGCATGATGATCTGTCACGGCTGGTATCCCGCCTTCAACCCGATGAAAAGACCCGCTTCGCTTTCGCGAGAAATCGTCACCAATCTGTTGCGGGAAGAATTTCAATACGACGGCCTGATCATGACCGATGACCTCGATATGGGTGCGATCCTGAATGAATACGGGCTGGAGGAAACTATTCGGCTCGCGATCGAGGCCGGGAACGATTGGGTCATGATCTGCCATCGCGTCGCATCGATCGAGGAGGTGCATACTACGCTCGGCAAACTTCCATCGGCGCAAATTCAGCGAGCGCTTGAAAGTGTCGCGCGCACAAAAACAAAGTTGGCCGCGCCGCAAGAATTCTCGGAAGCGAAGTTCAAAGAGATCGACGGCGAGGTTGGGGATCTGCGCGTGGCGGTCCTAGGCGAAGAGGAAGCCGCGAAGCGAAGCCCGGAAGATGGGAAGCGCTCACCGGTCGAGATGTACTGACAAACCGCCCGCGTTTCCAGACGGCGATTTGGAAATCGCCGCTCCTTGGTCATTGAATCACTGCCGTCGGCCGATTCGCGCCAGCACTTCTTTCGCAGCGCGCTGGCCGGTTTCGGCGGCGCCTTCCATGTAGCCGTTGAAGTCGACGCTGGTGTGCTCACCGGCGAAGAACATGTTTCCGACCGGAGTCGCGACGGAATCTGCGAGCGTCGAGTATTGGCCCGACTTGTAACAGGTGTAGGAGCCGAGGACAAAGGGCGAGCTCGGCCAGTGCTGGCGCACGGCCTTCTTCGTGAAGGCCTCCGCCGTGCCTGGATAAATCCGATCGACCTGCGAAGCGAAAGCCGCAGCACGGTCCTGCGCGTCTCCTTCATTGAGATGTTCGCCGAGCTTGCCGCCGGCGAAGTTGGTCAGGATCCCGTGACTGCCTCGCTGTCCGCGGCTCGTTTCCCAGCAACATTGGAAATCGAGGTCGGTGAACGTGTAGCCCGTGCTGCGCGCTTCTTCCCATGCCCGACGCGAAAAGCCGGCGATCAATTTCGCATTGGTGCCGTAGCCCAGCTCCTGAATCGCCTTTCGCTTCGCCTCCGGCAGTTTCACCCGCACCTCCAACTGACGGAGAATGGTAAACGGAAGCGCGAGAACCAGGATATCCGCCTTGATTTCGGTGCTCGCCTGATCGCGTCGCAAAGCCAGGCGATATCCTTCCCCTTCGCCCGTGATCGCTTCGAGGCGCGTGCCGAATTCGACCTTGCCTTCGAGCCGCTCCGACAGGCGGGTCGGCACGCTGTCGTTTCCTTCGGCGATATGAAAGCGTTCGTCGCTCTCGCCAAAAATCCGGAACTCATCGATGGGTGGTTCGCTGCCGATCGTGAGAAGCAAATTGAGCGCGCTTTGCTGCTCGATCTCCAAACCGTACTCGCCCACGTAGGCAGCGCGCAGAATGTTGCCCGGCAGTCCTGTCACTCCGCGTTTCTCAAACCATTCCGAAATGCTGAGGCGATCCATCGCCCGGCCATGCGGACTGGTGTAACTGATCTCGCTCTCACCGTCTTTGCGGACCTTCATCCGCTTGAGGTCCTCCGCGATCGCCTTGCCGATCGGGCGAAACATTTCGATGAACCCGGCGTCCACCGGAATTACCCGGTTGTCGAAAAAGTAGGTATGGCCGCCCGTGGCCTTATCGTCGCCCAAATCATTCAGGGTGAGTCCAAGCTCTTTCGTCAGGCTTCGCATCGTTTTGTGGCCGGAATCGATGTACTCGCCGCCGAGTTCCGTGAGCTGATCATCAGGAAAAAAATTTCGCAGGCTGAACATCCGGCCGCCGGCGCGCGTGCTCGCTTCGATCACGCGCGCGCTGATGCCACGCTGTTGCAGGCGGTAGGCGCAGACCAGGCCGGCAGTGCCGGCGCCGATAATCACAACTTTCGGCGCCTGTGCGCCGCGCGCCGTCTCCTGGAAAATCGGGGCGAGCGCGGCTCCAGCAGTGACGGTTGCCGCCGTTCTGAGAAAGCTGCGACGGCTCCAGCGGATTTCTTCCATGCGCTCGAAGCCTTCCGCCGTACCCGTGCGCGTCCGTTCCAGCCATGAGGCGAACCGCAGTGCGCGCTGGATATCTTTGAAAAGCGGAGTCCGGGCCATAAGCTGCGCCCACTATGAATTACCGCCCGCGGCGGAATCAAGCCGGGAGCGATTGACGATACTTCGCTCCGCCCATAACATGCGCGCGTGCAAGCGGAACTGGAGCAGTTGCTCGTCCTTCAAGATCGGCAACAAAAGATCAGGCAGATCCAGACCGAGATTAAAACGCTGCCGCAACAGCGCCAGAATCTCGAGGCCCAGCTTGCCGCCATCGCCGCGACCATCGGGGCGTTGAAGAGCAAAGCGCAACATCTCGAGATGGACCGCAAGAAGCTCGAGCTCGATGCGGGCACCCGGCAGGAAAGCATCAATCGCTTGAAGACGCAGCAATACGAGACGCGGAAGAACGAGGAATTCCGCGCGATGGGCAACGAGATCGAGCGCTACGAAAAAGAAATCCGGTTGATCGAGGACCAGGAACTGGAACTGATGGACCAGGCGGAAAAAGCGAAGGTGGAAGTCGCCGCCGCCGAAAAGAATGCCGCGGGGGGACGCGAATCAATTGCGCGGCAGATGGCAGATTTGGAACAGAAAGCCGGAACGCTCGAAGGTCGTCTGAATGAATTGAGCGCGGAACGTGCGGAGTTATCGGGAAAAATCGACGAAGATCTGCTGAGCCGGTTTGAGCGGCTTTTTGCGAGCAAAGGAGACTCCGCGATTGTCGCGTTGGAACATGAAGTCTGCACGGGTTGCCATATGAAAATCACTACGCAAACGGCGCACCGGGTTAGGAACGGCAAGGAGATCGTGAGCTGCGAGCAGTGCGGCCGGATTCTCTACGCCGCCGAGTAATCAATAAAACAATCAGGAAAGCAGGAAAATAGGAAAGAACAGGAATGAGCAGACTCTTTTCCTAATTTCCTGCTTTCCTAATTCATCTCCTGCTTTCCTGTTCAGACGTTGAAGCGGAACTCGACGACATCGCCATCCTTCACGACGTAATCTTTTCCTTCGATTCGCAGCTTTCCTGATTCACGCGCTTTCGCGAACGAACCGAGCGTCACGAGATCGTCGAAGTGGACGGTCTCAGCCGCGATGAAGCCGCGCTCAAAATCGGAATGGATCACGCCGGCGGCGGCCGGCGCCTTATCGCCGGCGCGGATCGTCCAGGCGCGCGTTTCCTTTTCACCCGTCGTCAGGTAAGTGCGCAGGCCGAGGAGATGATAGACCGCGCGAATGAGCGCGTTCACGCCGCTGCCCTCGACGCCGAGATCGCGCAGATATTCCTGGGCTTCGGTTTCGCTTAAATCCACCAGCTCGCTTTCGATCTGCGCGCTGATCACGACGGCTTCGGTCGCGAAATGATTGCGCGCGTATTCCTGCACGGCACGCACGTGCTGCCAGGCGGCGTTTGTTTCCAGCTCCTGCGAAATGGGGGCGAGATCGGCCTCCCCAACGTTGCAGGCGAAGAGTGTGGGCTTGGAACTCAAGAGAAAAAATTCGCGAGCGATCTCCTTTTCCTCCGGCGATAGCTCGAGCGTGATCGCGGGCTTTCCGCTATCCAAATGCGGAAGCAGCTTGTCGATGACGGCGATTTCGGCCTTCGCGGTTTTCGATCCGGCGCGCACTTCCTTCTGCAACCGATCGTGGCGCTTCTGGAGTGATGCCAGATCGGCCAGAACCAGCTCGGTGTTGATCACCTCGATGTCGCGAATCGGATCGATCGTGCCGCTGACATGGTGGATGTCCGCGTCCTCAAAACAGCGGACAACCTGCACGATCGCGTTGACCTCGCGGATATGGCTGAGGAATTGATTGCCGAGCCCTTCGCCCGCGCTCGCGCCTTTCACCAGGCCGGCGATGTCCACGAACTCGATCGCGGCCGGGATGATTTTTTGCGAATGCGAAAGCTTCGAGAGCGCTTCGAGCCGGGCGTCGGGCACGGTGACGATGCCGAGATTGGGATCGATCGTGCAGAACGGGTAGTTCGCGGCCTGCGCTTTTCGGGTGCGGGTGACGGCGTTGAAGAGCGTGGATTTGCCCACATTCGGCAGCCCGACGATTCCAGCGCTTAACATAGGCGCGGACGGTAATGCGGGCGGTAGTGAGTTGCAATGCGGGCCGTGACCAGCGCGAGCACGTCGATATAGATTCTATTCGCTCTAATTCCGACTGACGGTTCGCATACATCGTCCCGATGTGCAGCCTCAGTCGACCGCGATACGCTGGGTCTCGAATCTTAGAACATTCTGTGATCCCCTAACGAGTTCCTCTAGCTGACCAGCAAGTGTTGCAGCCAGCTCCTTCGAAAGTGGTTCGCCAGAGTCGTGAGCTTGAAAAGAAGCCAAGATGGCTTCGAAAACATCGATTATATCCCTCGTCGTCTTGTCTTCCGAACTCAGCAGAAGGTTGAGGCGGGCTCTATTGGCCGCTGATCTCTTAGTCGCATCACGCAAATCGGTTCTTGCCAGTTCGTTCGTACCTTGCATAGCGTCAATGGTTTGCCATACGCAGAGGAGTTCGTCGGCTAGCGTATCTCGAATCTTGTCGATTAGCTTTTGTCGATATGCCGTGCCCACGGTGGCACGAATTTGTATTTTCGCGATCTCCGTCTGGGCTTCGATTTGCAAGTTCGCATTCGAGCGAGCCGATTCACTTTGTATTTTCGCCGCCTGGAGGTTGGCTGCAGCTTGCCGTTTTGAAGCTCGTAGCCCCACAAACACGGCAGCAAACGGAGATATCAGGGCAGCGACGGCGACGATCGCGTCCTTATGCATCTCGAGTGCGCGAATCGCTGAGAAAATGAGGTTCATATCATGTTCTCATACCAGAATTAGAGTAATAGTGCGATTTGACAACTAAGCCGCTCGGCGCCGCGCCCGGCTATCTTGAGTTCGGATTCGCTAGAAACAAGAGTCACGATCGTGAAGGAATAGAAATTGGGCCGCCGGGATTCGAACCCGGGACCTGTCGCCGCGCGACCGCACTGGTAGCATGAAGCGCCAATCACGAGCCTTGCAAAAGCGATCCGGATGCGCTGTCGTGCCTGGGTAAAAAGTTATGCGCTTGTTCATCTCATACGCGTCGGAGGACCGCGCCGACTTCGTTGAGCCCCTCGCAAAACAACTAGCCGAATCCTATGATGTGTGGTTCGCCCCGTATGAACTAAAGGTAGGCCAGAGCCTGCTGGCCCAAATCGATGCAGGCCTGCGGGAATGTGATTATGGCGTCGTGATCCTCAGTCATGACTTTTTCAGAAAAAAATGGCCGCCGGCTGAGTTGGGAGGTCTCTTCGCACTCGAAGAGCCATCGCGAAAAATTATTTTGCCTGTGTGGAGAGGATTGACAGAAGCGGATGTTAAGAACTACTCACCCATCCTCGCCGATCGGTACGCCGCCAACGGGTCCGATAGCGTCGAAGCGGTCGTGGCAGCGCTCCGGTTTGCTATTGATGCGGCCGACCGGCAGCGCAAGTTAGGTCCAGTCGAATCCGCGCTTCAGCGTTTCAAGCTTCTCGCTGAAACAATAAAGGAAGCGCGGGAGGGTTCGGAATTATTGCAAAGTGAGCAGGGGGCGACGCTCGTCGCGACGGCCGCGCAGTGCGTTTACGACATCGTAGAACAGGCGTTTTCAGAGCTAAATGCAGCTTCAAAGGGATTGCAGTTCACCGCAAAGCGTCACGCGATGAATGGGCTGGTGATCCATGCGCCCTACCGCCTCGGCTTCCACTTGTATTTGCGAAACTCATATATCAACACAGCAACGACGGCGATTCTTACCATCTTGACCACCAAGGGTACCAGCGACTTCATCGACAACGAGTTCGACATGCTTGGTAAACAAGAATTTAAACCTTCGTTTGGAAAGGGGCGTACAGTGATGTGGAGACAGGAGGGCGGACCGTCGGCTGTCAGCACCGAGGAATTGGCCGCTCAGGCTCTCGAACAGTTTCAGGCTCAGCTCGCACGATTAGCTCTGCCTAGATGAGGGGAGCCGGTATTTCTTCAACCTCGCGACGCGTTACGCTTGCCGGGAGTGAATCGGGCCGCCGGGATTCGAACCCGGGACCTCTTGAACCCCATTCAAGCGCACTACCAAGCTGTGCTACGGCCCGATTTAGAGGCGCACTATTGACCAATTGCGGGTAAATGGCGAGCCGCAACCGCAGCACGCGACCTGTCGCCGCGGCGACCGCACTACCAAGCTCGCCACAGCAAGTCCGTCCGGTGGCGGACTGTGCTACGACCCGATGACCTGGCCACTATTCACTTCCCGTCGTGGCAATGCCAATGACAGTTTTGAATAAGATGGTAAGCATTTCTAATGAAGTATCGCCGGCTGGGGAAATCGGGATTGCAGGTAAGCGAGCTTTCGTTCGGCGCCTGGGTCACGTTCGCGCAGCAGATCACGGAAAAGACCGCCGAGAAACTGATGACGATCGCATACGACGCCGGCGTCAATTTTTTCGATAACGCGGAGGCCTACGCGAATGGCAAAGCGGAGATCGTGATGGGCCGGATCCTGAAACGGCGGGGGTGGGGGCGAGATACGTTTCTGGTTTCGAGCAAAGTTTTTTGGGGCGGCGATCTTCCCAACCAGGAAGGGCTTAGCCGGAAGCATGTGATCGAGGCGTGTCACGCGGCCCTGCGCCGGCTGCGCGTCGATTATCTCGATCTCTATTTTTGTCATCGGCCCGATCCCGACACGCCGATCGAAGAAACGGTGCGCGCGATGAGCGATCTGATTGCGCAAGGCAAGGTGCTTTACTGGGGAACGTCGGAATGGAGCGCGACGGGAATCACGGAGGCGCATCGGATCGCGCGCGAGCTTCGGCTGGTTCCGCCGACCATGGAACAGCCGCAATACAACATGTTTCACCGCGAAAAGGTCGAGAAGGAGTTCGCGCCGCTCTACGACACGGTCGGCCTCGGCCTCACGATCTGGTCGCCGCTCGCCTCAGGACTTCTGACCGGCAAATACAACGACGGCGACCCGGGCGGCACGCGGATTTCCTTGAAGGATTACGCGTGGTTGCGCGAGGAATTTGAGACGAAAGAAGCCCGGAAGCGGCTGGCCAAAGTGAAAAAGCTGGCGGCGATGGCGGACGATCTGGGGGCGACGCTGCCGCGATTGGCGCTGGCGTGGTGTTTGAAGAATCCGCGCGTCAGCAGCGTGATCACGGGAGCTTCACGGCCGTCTCAGGTCAAAGAAAACATGAAAGCCGGTGAGCTGGTCGATCAACTCACGAGTGATGTGATGAAAAGGATCGACGCGATCTTGTAGGTGGATCGCGCGCTCCGCCGCGCGATGACGAGAAGCCGGCGAAGCGGCGCGAACGGTCATCGAGCGACGGAGCGCTCTATCCACCCAGTAAAAAATGCATCGATCAGTTCTGGCAGTTCATCGCTATATCCTCCCTCGAGAATGGCGCCCGTCGGAATTTTTATCTCGCGCAGCCATTGCCCGAACGTGGCGAAGTCCTCTTCTTCAAGGGTCATCTCTGTAATCGGATCGCCGGCGTAGGCGTCGAATCCGGCTGAAACGAGCAGAAGATTAGGTTTGAACGTCGCGAGCTGATCGAGCGCGCGCCTTACGTCCGCGACGTGCTGCGCGCGCGGCGTCATCGGCGCGACCGGAAAGTTATGGATGTTTGCAAATGATCGCGTCCCGGTTCCCGGATAACCGGGAAATTGATGAATCGACGCGAACGCGATCCGCGGATTATTCGCGACGATATCCTCGGTGCCGTTGCCGTGATGCGCGTCGAAATCCCAGATCGCGACGCGATCCGCCCCACTCTCCAAGGCATCGAGCGCAGCCACGGCGATGTTGCTGAAATAACAAAAACCCATGGCGCGATCGCGGGTGGCGTGATGGCCCGGCGGACGCATCAGACTAAAAGCGAGGTTTCCCTTCATCGCTTCCTCCGCCACATCCAGGGCGGCGCCCGCGGCTCGCGCGGCATGGTTGTAAATCCCCGGATGCGCCGCCGTATCCACATCGAAATCTTCCGCGGGATTTTTTACCCGATCGAGATGGGCGCGGGTGTGGGCGCGCAATAGGATTTCATCCGTGGCCGTGCGGGGTTCTTGCCATTCCCAATCGGGATGACGGGACTTGAGCGTGGGAACTGTCTTCCGAATTCTGTCGGGCCGCTCGGGATGGCCCGCCCGCGAATAATCCATGCACCGGGGATCGTGAAAAATGATCACGGCGAATGTTACGAATTCGAAGTGGACGCTGCTGATGGTTCCGGCTGCAATTGGCTCTCAAATATCTGCCGCTTTTTTTGCGTTCGCACTTCGTAGAACCAGTGCGCCGGCCACATCAGAATGAACGCCATTGGGGAAATGATGGCGTAGCGGCGTGGCAGGATCACTGCGATCAGGACTACGACCATGCCGACGGCGGCGCTCACGATTTGCTGGCCGGCGAAAGTCCTCACATTGAATACTTCGAGAGGTTTGAGACCGAGTTCGTGCCGTTTGCGATAAGCATGGCGGTAGAGCAATCCGAACATGACGAAGAGCGCGACAAATCCCATCCCGTAAATGGCCGAGGCGCGAGAGAGTTGTCCAAGCGTCATGGGGGCCACGCCCTGGCTCCCCATTGGAAGGAAGTGGGCGAAACCCGAGTCGAACATGAATTTGAGCGGGTAAACGTAAAACATGACGACGAAGAGCAGGGTGCCGTTGAGGAAAACAGTGTAGGGATCCTGCAAACCGTAGCGCCGAAAGAAAAGATTGTGCTCATACCAGATCCAGAGGAGCACGCCAAAGCAGCAGGCGAACGCAGGAAACCCAATCATCAAGTTCATCAACTCGTCGTAACTCTTGGGGACCTGGAGGGAGACAACGAGAAGCGTCAGCGCGAAGGCAAAAACGGCGTCGCTAAACGCCTCCAGACGCGAAATGTCGTGGCTTCTCCGCAGGAACACGCCCGAGATATAGCAGAAGGGCGCCGCACCAAGTCAGAAAAAAACGCTGGCCTCGCTCACTTGCGCAAGCGGCTGTCGATTGCTCTAGTGAACGTTACCGCGAATCGCTCCGGCTCCCAACCGGCTTCGCGAATTCCGCGTCCAAACCTTATGCAAAAATTCCATCTACCTTCCGCGCCTTTCTTTTCTCGATTATCACTCGCCGCTTGCGTCGTCACGATCTTCCTCGGATGGGTCTGCGTGCCTTCTTCTCATGCTGCGAATCCCGTCTCTCCATCTCCGAGCCCAAAAGCAGATGGGAAAGCGACGGCGAATCCGCTTCTCACCGAAAGCACGCTGCCTTTTCAGCTGCCTCCGTTTGATAAGATCAAGGACGAGCATTTCCAGCCGGCGCTCGAGCAGGGGATCACCGAGGAAGAAAAGGAAGCCGACACGATCGCCAGGCAAACGGAAAAGCCGAGCTTCGAGAACACGATCGTGGCCCTCGAACGTTCGGGGAAACTTCTCGGACGGGCGCGCCGCATTTTCTCAAACTTCACCGCGGCCAACACCAATCCGAACCTGCAGAAGATCGAAAAAGAGATGGCGCCGAAATTTTCCGCGCATAACGATGCGATCCATCTCAACGGCCCGCTCTTTGCGCGGATCGAAACTCTTTACAACGGCCGCGAAGCAAGCGGCCTCGACGCCGAATCGAAATGGCTGCTCGAGCGTTACTACAAGGATTTCGTGCGCTCCGGCGCCAAGCTTTCAGAGGCGGACAAGACGAAGCTGAAGGCGATCAACGCGGAGCTGGCGACGCTGCAGACGACGTTCGAGCAAAACGTGCTCAAGGAAAAAAATGCGGCGTCGATCATTGTTGATAAGCGCGAAGATCTGGCCGGGTTGTCCGAGAACGAAATCTCTGCGGCGGCCGCGGCGGCGAAGGCCGACGGTAAGGAAGGCAAGTTCGTTATCCGGTTATTGAATACGAGCGGACATCGCGCGTTGCGGGAGAAGATCATGCAGACGTCGCTCGCGCGGAACAGTCATGGCGGCGAGTTTGATAATAAGGAGGTCGTAAGTCGCACCGCGAAGTTGCGGGCAGAACGCGCCACGATGCTGGGCTACGCCACCCACGCTGCGTTTCAACTCGACGATCAAACCGCGAAGGATGTTCCGACGGTAAACAAATTGCTCGCCGATCTCGCCCCCGCCGCCGTCGCTAACGCGAAGAAGGAAGGCGCCGACATCCAGGCGATCATCGACCAGGAAAAAGGCGGGTTCCAACTCGCGGCCTGCGATTGGGATTACTATTCAGAGAAGGTCCGCAAGGCCCGTTACGCCTTTGATGGGGCACAACTGAAGCCTTACTACGAGTTCAACCACGTCTTGATCGACGGCGTTTTCTTCGCGGCCACCAAGCTATACGGAATCACGTTCAAGGAACGCAAAGATCTCCCGGTTTACCTGCCGGAGGTTCGCATCTTCGAGGTCAGCGATAAAGACGGCAAACCGCTCGCGCTCTTCATCGCTGACTATTATGCGCGCCCCTCTAAACGCGGCGGGGCCTGGATGAATCAGTACGTTGGGCAAAGCGGGCTCCTGGGAACGAAACCGGTCGTCGCGAATCACCTGAATATTCCCAAGCCGCCCGCCGGTGAGCCCACGCTGCTGACCTATGACGAAGTCAACACGGCCTTCCACGAGTTCGGTCATGCATTGCACGGAATGTTTTCCAACGTGAAATACCCGCGGTTCAGCGGGACAAGCGTGCCGCGCGATTTCGTGGAGTATCCGTCACAGGTGAACGAGATGTGGGCGACCTGGCCGGAAATTCTCAAAAACTACGCGAAGCATTACAAGACAGGCGAGCCGATGCCGAAAGAGCTGCTCGATAAGGTGCTCGCCGCGGAAAAGTTCAATCAAGGCTTTAAGACCACGGAATATCTTGCGGCGTCCTTGCTCGATCAGACCTGGCACCAGTTGAAACCAGATGAGGTGCCGGCCGACACCCTCGCGTTCGAAGCCGACGCGCTTAAGAAAGCGGGAGTAGAGTATCCGCCCGTCCCGCCGCGTTATCGCTCGACCTATTTCTCACATGCTTTCGCGGGCGGTTACTCGGCTGGCTATTACTCCTATCTCTGGAGCGAAGTGCTGGATGCCGACAGCGTAGAATGGTTCAAGCAGCATGGGGGATTAAAGCGGGAGAACGGAGATCATTTCCGCGAGACGCTTCTCTCTCGTGGCGGCAGCGACGACGCCTTGAAGCTGTTTCATAACTTTACCGGTGGCGACCCGGATGTCGCGCCGCTTCTGAAACGACGCGGCCTGGACAAGACCGCGCCCGCTGAAGTCGCGCCTCCGGAACCTCCGAAGTAATCTCCTATCCTGTAGTTGCGGCTCCCGAGATCGCGCCAGTTACGTTGGGCGTGTCTGTGAAGGTTAACTTCCTTCTAAACTCGCGGCGTAACAGCAGGAGATTTGTGCAGGCTTGGAGCAGGATGGAGCCGACGGACAAATACCACACGTGCTTGATCTGAAATCCAGGCAGGCGCGACCACATGGCGGCGGGTAGAGCAAAGAGAAGCAATCGCGTCGCGGAACTGAGAAGGGGAGGCCAGGTGTTACCAATACCCTGGAAGACGCTCGAGGTCGTAAACACGATCCCCATCGCCACGAAATTGAGCGAAATGATTTGCAGGTAATCGCTGCCGACAGCTATGACGCCCGGATCCTTCGAAAATCCCCGGATGAAGCTGCCAGCCGCAAATTGCGCCAGGATGGTTAGCAGAACCATCGTGCCGGTAGTGATGGCCAGGGCGGAGTAGAACGACGCCCGGACGCGATCGGCGCGCCGGCCGCCGAAGTTTTGGCCGACAATCGGGCCCACCGCGAAAGCGATTGCTATGACCGGCAAAAACATCGCCTGCATGACCCTCATGCCGACGCCAAATCCGGCTTGGGCCGCCGCGCCAAAGTTACGGATGATGGCGTAGACGACAACGATGTAAACCGCCATCAAGGCAAACTCCGCTCCGGCCGGAACTCCGATCCGCAGCATCGACCACCAAATCTTCATTCGGGGCCGGAGTTGGTCGAACCGAAAGCGCAGGTAGCGAAAGCTGCGTTCGAAATAAACGATGGTAAGAACGTTAGCGACGAGAATAGAGATGAAAGTCGCCAGAGCCGCGCCGGCCACACCTAACTTTGGGAACGGCCCAATCCCAAAGATGAGAAAAGGCGCGAGGACAGCATTGACTACCACACTTAGCACCTGCAACCCGACCGCCGGCTTGATGATGCCGGTTGCCCGCAAGGCCGAACCAAGAGATACCAGCGGAAACTGCAGCATCAGCGCCGGGATGAACCAGAGCAGATAACTCTCGGCCAGCGCAGCTGTAGGAGCATCGGCGCTCAAGGCCTGACTGTATTGATGTCGAAATGGAAAAGAACAAAGACCGAAGGCGAGGGCTACCAAGAGCGACAGGATGATGGATTGGTTAAAGGCGATCTCCGCCTCCGGTTGGGCTTTGCGTCCTGCCGCGTGCGCGATCACCGTGGTCGTTCCGACGCCGAGCATCTGAGTCAGCGCCACGACTACCATCATGAGGTTCCCGGCCAGACCTACCGCCGCGATAGCCTCTTTCCCGAGGCGGCCAACCCAGTAAAGGTCCGCCAGAAGATACAAAGTTTGGACAAGCATGCTGACGGCTAGAAAGACCGACATATGCAGGAGGTGCTTCGTTACCGAGCCTTGAGTCATGTCTTTCATAGATCGAGAAAACTAGGCGGCTAGCGGCGGCTCGGAGCCGTGACATAGGCGATGAAGCTGCCCAGCGCGAGGGCAACGCCCGCTCCGAACCGAACGAAGGTAGTTCCATTGGCGGACCACCAATCCAGAATCGCGTGCGCGCGTTCGGCCGTGAGAAAGGCGGTGACTACTCCGCCGACGCAAACCAGGACGCCAAGAATGCGCAAGGTCCTGGGCGCGCGGGACGCAGGCGCAGCGAGAAAGAGGACAAGTCCGATACCTACCCGCAGACCCGCCACAACATAGAGCCCGACGGGGGTAAAGGAGTAATAACCGATTCGCACCAGACAATCCGGGCAGACGAGGCCTGTAAGACCCATGGCTATGATTAAGAGCGCAATCATGAAAGCCAATGTCTTCATAGGGATCCTCCGATTAGTTCACAGAACTTCTTCAAATCGATGTTACCACCGGAAACAATCGCGACGATCGGGCCCTGGCCCGCTTTCCCGCTCAAGGCGGCGGCGAGCGGCATAGCGCCGGCCCCTTCCGAAATGATGCGCGCTTTCTCGGCCATGAGTTTCATTGCCTGCCCGGTTTCTTGCAGAGTGACCACGAGGTAGTCGTCCACTACCAGCTTCATTCGCTCCCACATGCGAGGGAAAACGCTTTGTCCGCCCGCGCCATCGACGAACGATGCTTTCCAATCCTTGAAGACTTGCGGCGATCCCTTGGCGAACGACAACGCAGCCGGCGCGGCTGTCTCCGGTTCGACGCCCCAAACCTTGATGTCGGGCTTAAGCGCTTTCAGGGCGCTACCGACGCCGGAGATAAGTCCGCCACCTCCGATACTGGCGATGACTGCTACCGTATCGGGTGCGTCCTCAAAAATCTCCAGCCCCATGGTAGCATGGCCCGCGATAAAATTGTCGTCATCGAAAGGATGGATGAACGTCCCTTCCGCTCCGGGATAGGAGCGCTCCTCGAGAGCTTTCCAAGCGGCCTCGTACGAAACTGGCAGGAGCTTTGCACCCAGCGCGCGCATTCGGTTGAGCTTCGATGCCGGTGCGGTTTCGATCGCCACGACCGTGCTCGGCACGCCAAATCGCCGAGCGGCGTAGGCGACACCCTGGCCGGCGTTTCCCGCACTGATGGTCCACACGCCGCGCTTGCGCTCGGATTCCGAAAGCATGGCGACGGCGTTCGCGGCGCCGCGTAGCTTATAGGCGTTGATCGGCTGGAGATTTTCCAGCTTCAACCGGATATCGGGATAGCCCGGCCCCAGGTCGAGGCGAATGAGCGGCGTGCGCACAATCGTATCGGCGATCCGTTTGCGGGCTTCCCGGATTTCCCCCAACTCGATTGGACGGACCGCTTCAAGTGTCACAGCCATATCAGAATTTTAACGGGAACAAGCTCGGAGCACAGCTTATTTTCAAGGACCGGCGATTTGCAATCGCCGTCTTACCCCGCCGGCGGTTTAAAACCGCAGCTCCTTGGCGGCGTCGTAAATCAATTTCGCCGCCGCCACATCTTCGACCGCCATGCCCAGTGATTTGAAGACCGTCGTCTTGCCGACAGGTGTGGGCTTCGTCCCGTTAAGTATCTCGCCCAACTCGGCGTAGGGGGTAACACCAGACAGGATAACATCGCCGGCTTCGTTCTTCGCGCCCTCGAACGAATCTACGACCACGACATTAGCCATGGCCGCATCATCCAACTCGCGCCAATCCGGCCGCGAGGCGCCGACTGCGTTCACATGCGCGCCAGATTTTAACCATGCGCCTTTGAGAATTGGCTCACGAGCGCTGGTAGCAGTCACAATTACATCCGCGCCGCGAACTGCATCTTCGAGACTCATGGCCTTGGCTCCATGCTCGTCGGCAAAACGCTCGCTTCGCTCGCGCGTGCGACTCCAGACGCGGACCTCGTCGAAGCGGCGGACATGTTGCAGGACTTCGAGATGCGCGCGTCCCTGCACACCAACGCCGAGCAACGCCAGGATCTTCGCGTCCGGCGCGGCCAGTGCATCTGTCACCACGGCGGAGACGGCCGCCGTCCGCATCTCGGTTATGTAGCGACCATCCATGAGTGCGATCGGTTCGCCGGTCATGGGATCGAACAAGGCTATGATCGCCATGTGAGTAGGCAGGCTGGTTCCAGCGTTACCGGGATAGAACGTCACCATCTTGATTCCCATCGACTCGCCCGAAGCCGGCATGATGCCGAAGAAACCGCCATGCTGCGCGAGCACGCCTCGCAGAGGTTGTTTCCATTGGCCGGCGGAGAACGCGGCCATGGTCTGTCGCATCGCCGGGATCAGATCCTCGACTCGCAGGAGACGACGAACCGTCGCTTCATCGAGATAATTCATCAGCCCGGTTTCTTAGCTCGACGTTCGGAAAAGAGAAAGCCTCAAGGAGCGGCGATTTGAAATCGCCGTTTTAATGAGGTCGGCGGTTTCAAACTACCGTTCCTTGATTGATCACTTAGCGCGGGATTGCAACGTTCCTTCGAAGGTGAGCGCGGAATGCTTGACGTCGATAAGCGGCCCCAACTCGTAAACATTCGTGTAGCCGTAACTGTAAAGCGTGTTGAACGTGTACAAGTTCAGCGAAGCGGTCACGGCCTTTGCCGGCAGCGCGGTCGGCTCGTTCACGAAGTTGTTATTGCAGTAGATCAGGACGCGCGCGGACTTCTCCGGAATGACTTTGGCAAGTTCTTCCGCGGTCACGTCCGGCAACGAGAGGTGTTTCGCTCCTTTGATGTGAAACATCGCGAACTTCGCGTCGCTCCGCGCATCGAGCACGATTGTCCCGGGCTCGTTCGCCATGCGGATGAATTCCTCCTCGGTCACGCGATGTTTGTCTCGGAGCTTGCCGACCGTGGCGGCGTTTTCCAGAAAGCCCTGGTAATCGATCATCCGATTCGGGATTGACGGCTTCTCGGACGCGGGAGAGGCGGACGTAGCGGCGACGAGTGCGACCACAAGAGCGGCGATCATTTTCATTTGGTAATCAGACCGCGCGAGATGGCGCCACGTTCAAGAAGCGCACTCGGTCCGTAGCTATAGCTGTCGGTCGGACCGACCACCTGGCCGGCCGGCTGCATCGAACTGTCGGGCAATCAGGCCGTGGCGTGGGCGCGCAATTCGCCGGCCAATTTTCGCATGGCCTCCATCCCTGCCGGGCTGCAGTAATCGCCGGCCTTCTCAGGTGGAAATTCGTCGCGCACCGCGATGCATTTTTGCCGGATCGCCTCGAGCTCCGGATCATCGATGCGAATGGAGGTGAATCCATCCCAATCCCATTGGCGTCCGGTGCCACTGACGAAACCTTCGATGGTATTCGCGACTTCTTCGGATGTTCTCTTCATAAGTCTGCTGAAAATAATACAAACTTTCGCGCGAAAGGCCAATATTTCTTGGCCAACTAATTCGCCGTTTCCGATGGCCCGACTGTTGCGAAATCGACGAGCGGCCGACGGCGCGTAGAAGATTGCGCTTCTCTTTGCTGCTTCATTCGGTAGCTTCCCTATCCCGAGCGACCGCCGCGACTTCAGCTCGATTCCGTTTGCATGAATAATCAACCGCCTGCTGTCATTAATCTCAATCTGCCGCGTCCCCCGTTGCGGCTGATTGGCCTCGCGGTCCTGGTCTTCGCGGCTCTGATTATCCTGTGGACTTCCTATTACACGGTACCGGCCGAGTCCGAAGCCGTCGTGCTTCGCTTCGGTAAGTTCCTTACGACCGTCGAGCCCGGGCTCCATTTCAAAATTCCTCTCGGGGTTGACGAAATCACGATCCTTCCCACGCGCCGGCAATTGAAGCTCGAGTTCGGCTTCTACACCTCGGGTTATTCGAATCCCGATCAGCCCGGCCGGCAACAGATCGAGGAAAAATCGATGGTGACAGGCGATCTGAACGCGGCCCTGGTCGAGTGGGTCGTCCAATATCGGATCGATGATCCGAAGGAATATCTTTTCGATGTCCGGGCGCCCGCCCAAACCTTGCGCGATTTGTCGGAGGCCGCGATGCGCGAAGTAATCGGCGATCGCACCGTGGATGAGGTAATCACGATCGGCCGGCAGGACATCGAGATTTCCGCGCTTACCCGGATGCAGGAGTTGGCCAAGCGCTACAAGCTGGGCGTCAAAGTGGACCAGGTGCAGTTGAAGAACGTGAATCCGCCCCGGGAAGTGCAGGCCTCCTTTAACGAGGTGAACCGGGCCCAGCAGGATCGCGAGAACGCGATCAACATTGCCAACGGCGACTACAACGAAGCGGTGCCCAGAGCGCGCGGCCAGGCCGACCAGACGATTCGCGGCGCGGAAGGTTACCGGTTCAAGCGGGTCAACGAAGCGGAAGGCGACATCGCCTCCTTTAACGCGATGCTCGGCCAATACATCAAGGCGCCGGAGATCACGCGGACGCGGCTTTACCTCGAGACCATGGGCGATGTGCTGCCCTCGATGGGCCCCAAGATCATCATTGACGATTCGATGAAACAATTGCTGCCCATCCTGCCGCTCTCCACGAAGCCCGAGGTAACCAGATGAACAAGCGCGGTTGTCTTTGGTTACTTGCGGTTGCAGGAATCCTTCTCTTCATTCGAGCTCTTTTCGGATGTTTCTACACCGTGCACCAGACGGAACAGGTTATTGTAACTCAATTTGGCAAACCTATCGGTGAACCGACGACCGAACCGGGACTGCATTTGAAGTTGCCGTTCATTCAGGAAGTAAACCGGATCGATAAGCGCTTTCTCGAATGGGACGGACAACCCATAGCCATTCCTACCCGGGATAAGACCTATATCCACGTCGATACTTTTGCCCGCTGGCGGATCAATGATCCCAAGACCTACTTCGTGCGCCTGAAGGATGAACGCAGCGCGCAATCACGTCTCGAGGACATCCTTGGGAGTGAGACCCGAAATGGCATCGCCAAGCATGACCTGATCGAGATCGTCCGGACCGACAAGGCTCGCAAACCAATGGTGGACGAGAATCTCAAGCCGGGGCCGGTGGGCATCGGGACCATCGGAGTGCTGCCGCCGATTGCATTTGGGCGAGTAAAGATTGAAGCGGAAATCAAAGCGGCGGCTGCTATAAAGCTGGCCGAGTTTGGCGTGGAGCTGCTCGATCTGCGGCTAAGGCGGGTGAACTACAACCCGGATGTCCTGGACCGGATTTATCAACGCATGATCAGCGAACGCCGGCAAATTGCGCAGCGCTTTCGTTCCGAAGGCGAAGGCGAAGCAGCCCGCATCGCGGGAAACAAGGAGCGCGATCTGAATGAGATTCAATCCACTGCCTACCGGCGCGTGCAGGAAATCCGCGGCGAAGCGGACGGGAAAGCTACTGAGATTTACGCCCGCGCCTACACCCAGAACCCGCAAGCGGCGGAGTTCTATGCCTTCCTCAAAAGCATGGAGACTTATCGCAAGGTGCTGACCAAGGACTCAACTCTGGTGCTATCGACCGACAGCGACCTGTTCAGCCTCCTGAAGCGGGCCGGAGCCAAGCCCGGTACCCCGCCACCGGCGCCTCCCAAGACGTCCCAGCCCTGAGTTCAGAGGGCGGAAGTCAGAAGTCAGAAGTCGGCGTTTTCTACTTCCTACTTTAGACATCAGAGGCCGGAGGTCGGAGGTAGAGGTCGGAACGTCTAAGGAGCGATTCGACATCGCCAATTGTGGCGCCCTTATAAATCGCGACGATCCGTTGTTCGGCATCGCAAATGACGACGAGGGATGTTTCCAGTTTTGAATTGTTATCCTGACGCGCCTTCACGCCAGAGGCGCGCGCCTTTCAAGTCGCTCATGCCTATCAGTCGCCCTCCCTTAGCCAGCACAAACTGAGCGGCCGGCCCGCAGCCCTTGTCGAGGCAGGTTGAAGGCAGCGAAGCTTGAATGCAATAAACAGTGAATTTCCCCGGAGGCAGCGGTGAATCGAAGCCCTCCCCGCTCTCGGTCGCCGCGGCAAAATGCGGCGCAACCTGCCCCGGCGCCAGCGGCCCAAAACTGGAGACTTCTTCAATCGCAGGTTTCCGCCCACATGCGGACAGCCATAACAAGCCGATGACACATGACAATAGTCTCGCCTGTTGGTTCGCAATCGGCCTGCTCACCGTTACCAAAGCGCCTTTGTGGAACTGAGCTTGTCCCAGGCAACGGCGGCGGGATACACCGGAACGGTCTTTAGATAGTTCGGCGACTCCCTATGTCTCATTCCCGTTGTGTCGACAACGTCATAGTCACGGCCGACCAAGCTGCCACCGCGAATGATAATGAACGGCTTTCGCCATCCGATTTCTTTCGTTGAGATACAGTCAGTCTTGCTTGGGCCGCACAAAAAGAACGTCTTAGGCTGTCGATTGAGTTCCAAGGCGAGGGTGTATCCACCGCCGATCTGCCGGTGAACCAATTTCGGATACCACGTTAATTTTTCTGCTGCACGAGACGGATTGGCGAAGCTCGTCGCAAGCACGCTGACTGCGATAAGTGCTCTGGCGAGATTCATGGACTAGCCCTTCTGCGGTTTCCTCTTCACCATCCGACCGTCCGTCCAAACCACCAGGTGAGGGTGTAAGTCGTGGCCGTCGGCCTCCCGTTGCGGTATCCCGGCGTAAAGTCGACGAGAGGCAATGCCTTCTTCAGGAAATCGCCAACCTGATAGCCGGCGGGTTCGCTGATCACTTGCACATCCGTCGTTTTGCCGTTCGCGTCGACGCTGTGTCGCAGCTTCACCACACCGGCGGCATAATCGCGTCCCGCTTCGGTAGGAAACCTCGGAAAATTCGAGACGTTCTTATTCGGGACGGTAATGAACTGCGGCGCGACGAAGTCCACACCGCGTCTGATTTCATCCAGGTCCTGATTGGCATATACTCGGAGATGCGGTTGCCCGTTGGTTACGACGAACAGCACCGTCCCGGCAAACCAGGCGGAGGTCCGTTTGTGGTTGTAAACCGCCGGAATGAATCGCGTCTGCCGTAATCGCTGCCGCACTTCATTCTTCAGGAGCCGCGAGTCTGCTGACGCAGTGAAGAAGTCACTCCCGTAGACCACGCCATCGCCGGCCACTCCACATTCAAACATCACCCACGCATCGCGCTGTCCTTTCTGGAACAACGCCTGAGCGTCGATCAGTTTGACCAGCGACCCCGGTCCTGAACCGATTAGTGCCGGCCGGATCTGGGGCAAATTTTCCGCCGGGAGACGCGCAACCCAGAGGCTCAAGCCCGCGAGAACGGCGACGACGATGAGTTTCGAGGGGCGCATGTTTTAGGGGTAATTCCAGAAGATCATTCGAAAACCAGGATCACTTTGCGCGTTCGCAAGCTCGCGATTCACGGCTGGCTCCGTCTGTTTCCTGGAGGGACGGTTGGCGGGCCGTTCTCAACCGGCGAGTGTCGATAGTTAGCTCTAACCCCTTTGCCCGCTTTCGCAGGATGACTAGATCCCGACGCACGATCCTTGTTGGCGTTAGTGAGAAGGAGACGGCTTGAGCTCGACGAGGATGAAGTGCATCGTCGTGGTGCCGATGTTTTCCGCGGCGTGAGTGAGAGGCTCGCGATAGAGGACGTCGCCGGTCTTCAGTTCAGTTTCGGTGGTCTTGCCGTCCGCGGCGTAGTTGCGGACCTTCCCGCCGGCCATCACATAAATCACGTAAGCCGGATGCGAGTGCACCTGCTCTTTGACGCCCGGCGGCAACTCCGCTTCGAGAACGCGCACCCGTTCGTTTTCGAATTGCAATTTTACCGTCTTGGATTGGACCACCGCTGGATCCTGCGCCCAGACGGAGCTTGTCGGGACGATGAACGTAACCGCCGCTATAACTGCGCAAATGATGAATCGCATGCCTAGGAAAAAACTTTCTCGCGAGCGAATTGCAAGCCCTTAGTCAGGGAGTCGATCACAAGATCAAGATGCCCAGATCCTAGGCTGCGCGATTTGCCTCCTGCCCTCGTTTTCTACTTCCTACTTTAGACTTCCTACTTTCTTCCTCTGCCGAGATTCTAAAATCGACCCCTTTCGCGCCTTTCAGCGTTGTAGAGCAATGCTTCTGGAACTCCAGCACAGGCGCAATGCCCTACAACGGCTGAATCTCCAACCTAGAAGGTTATTTCGATGTTTATCATCCCCTCCAACGGGCAGCATCCGGTTATGCGCACCTTGAGCCATTTCAGTCGTGCATTCGCCGTTCCTGGTTGATGATGAACGGCAATCTTGAGCGACTTCGGATCGAATCCATTCCGCGCGAGGATTTTTGCGACTTCCGCTGTGTTGTTGGCCCGGACAGCTGCGGTTAAAGCCACCATTTCCTCCTTGTTTCCCTGAATACGGGTTTGGGCTTGCTCGGCAAGCGCCTCCGCTTTTGTCTGCTCCCGTTTTACGACCTCTTTCTTTGAAGGTTGTTTTTCGGACTTCTTAACAGAAGCTGCGGGCTCTGCCGGCGCAGCGGCAAGACTAACGGTCAATGCGACCGATATAACGAAGACAAGGGTCCTCATTTGGTGGGCGAAGACACCGGAATGGATGAGTGATCTCATGGAGACGTTTGAGGAGATAGCTGGCGGCTCAATCAAAGACGCAGACGATAAATCCGTAAACGCTTTTCACGCACGACCAGCATGACCCGCTGCAATTTCCAACAGCGCACGAGATCTTCTGCCATTTATACTTCTTCTTGAAGCAGTTGTTAACGCAACTTACGCAGCTCCCGCAGCTTTGCGGGCCGCCCGCCTTGATAAACTGCTGGAGGCAATCCCCAGCGCTTTTTGCGGTGGCGTTTGTGCTTGGAGCGGTCTTTTGGGGGCTGGAGGTGATGGCGTTTCCCGTAACCTTAAAGACTTCCTTCTCGTTCTCCGCCCAGACGGTGCTCTCTTTGGTCCTGTTATCGGTAAAGATGGCCACGTCGATCGCGTTTTTCTTTTTATCGGTGAGGTGGTAGGTGATCAGCGAGAGGTTAACGTCCCCGCTCGCATCTTTGCCGGTGTAGGTCTGTGTTCCCTCTGGGATGAAGGCGGCTTGGGTGAACCCTCTGCCTTTGAAGTTATCGATGAGTTTCCTTGCCTGAGGATTGCCGAGGAAGGATTCCTGTTGGCGGGCGGCAACTGCCTGGACTTTTTGTCCGTGGGCGGCAAGGCCGCATACAAACATACTTAGGATAATGAGTGTGTGTTTTTTCATGGTTGTGTTTGTTCTGAGGTGGAGTTCTTGGTTTGTGGGAGGATTTTTAGATGGGAGTTACAGCCCGATCGATTTTACTTCGGCGAAATTGGGCAGAATCGCGGCCGTACTGGCCGCCGGTGGCTTTCTTTCGCTTTCATTTTCACGCTCAGGCTGCTGGTCTCGCCGTCGCAGGACGAGGCGTTCCTGGACGTGCAAAGCAGTTTCGCGGGGCAACGAAAAGAGGGGCATGGGGGGGCAGGGGTTTTTGTGGTTGTTTCGCCTGTATATGCGATCAGCCGAACCCCTGTCTAGCAATAAATTGCCGACATTCAAAGACTGACGCGTTTTTACGACTGCTGGATCCTGCGTCAGATGGAGCTTGTCGGGGTGATGAAAGTAGACGCCGCGATGACGGCACAAATGATGATTCGCATGCCTACGAGCAAGGCTTTCCCGCGCGCTAATCGCAAGCCGTTAATAGGTCCGCAGATTGGCGCAGATGTACGCAGATTTTTTGCTGAGAGGATGCGTAATCAGCCGATCCTCCAGAATCTGTGTGAATCTGTGCAATCTGCGGATCGTTGCAGCGCCTCGGTGGCATCACTGGTCGAGCCAATCGAACGAGCCTGTGATCTTTTTGCCTTTGACAGAGGACGGCATTTTTCTTCTTCGCGGAAAAGGAGAACGTAGGCGGGAACTCCGGATCTTCTTTCTGATTTGTGAAGTGCATGACCAGGACCTGCTTGTGCTCATCGAACTTTTCAATCTTGAGCTGCTCGCGGGGGACAGGAATCCAGTCTTTAGCTCCGGGTGGCGTGAAACGAACCTGGGCCACGGTCGAGCCGCGATCCCCGTCTCCGATCAGGATGTAAAGAATGTACCCGCCCTCATCGAAGATCAGAGCCTCGGTGGCCTGTACTTTTGCAAATGCAACAAACAGCAGAGTGGCCGCAAAAAGGATTCGTTTCATCAGGAGTAGGTAACGAGTTTTGATGTAACAGTTTTGCCAGGGACTGAACAGCCGTGAGTTGCTGGCTACTCCGTCTTCATGGCACGCGAGTCCTGTGAAAGAGCGGGTCCGCGACCAGAGTCGTTGACAGAAGCTGCGCTTTCCGGCAGAAGTACACGATGAACATCCTGCTGTGGGTCCTACAGGTGCTCGCCGCGCTTGTCTACGCAGGGTCTGGCGTCATGAAGGTCTTCATGTTCGACAAGGTGAGCGCTGACCAACCCTCCTTTGGTGCGTTGCCCCGGGGAGCCTGGACGGCCCTGGGCATTCTCGAGCTCGTCTGCGTGGTTGGGCTAATACTCCCCTCCGCCTTCCGCTGGCATCCGCAGCTTACGGGGTTCGCCGCCGCGGTCCTGGCGATCGAGAGCCTCGTGTTCATCGGGGTGCACGTGAAGTACCGCGAGGTCCCGCCCATCATCATGAGCGCCGTGCTGGGACTCATCATGGCATTCATCGCCTATGGCCGCCTGGTCCTGAACCCGATCTCCTGACTGCGCGGTGTTTAGCAAGAAAATGTCGAGAATCACAGACTGACCCCATTGCCTTCCCCCCCTGCAAAATGTCGAGATTCACAGACTGACCCCGGAACCCGGACTGACGGAGGGCCGCCGTGTCGGCCACAACGCGCGACTGTCAACCTAGCTCTGACGCCTCTGCTCCTTTTCCGTTCTTCTACTGCAAAGGTAGATCTTTTAGGGACAGACAGTCACCAGTTCCGGGATCGGGAACGCGTGATACACATTTCTGTAAAGCGCTGTGCCGTTGCCATCGAATCCATTAGGCTCGAGCGTCTCCCGGTAAACTCGACGGCTTTGCTCTTCCTGGTGGCACGGAGGCGGAACAGGCCCGACAACGGAACCGGTAGCCGGCTCGTCGCTGCGATAGACCTGATAGTTGCCGCCGGAATCGCCCGAGCGCGCCGGTTCAACGTAAGGGCCAGGCTTCATCACGCCGCCGGGATGTTCGATGCCCCAGATCCGCCTATTCAGATCGGTGCGTTCCTCCAGCAGGGCTACGGCTTTCTCGATCTGCTCGCTTGTGACCCCACCCGAAAGTTGTGGCGCAGTACGCAAGACAAGGGCCTGAAGTGATCGCAAAAGATTTTGGAAGCTCTTCTCCCCCATTTTGCGCTGATACTGGGCTATTGCCGTGTCGACTTCACTGAGACGCTCAGTCAGACCAATGAGTTCTTGCTTCGTCCCTGCCGAAAGGTCGATCCTGCGAACCCGAATGACGACCGGCAACGTAGCGCGAAGGAGCGCCTCGACCGGAATGTGGATCTCCTCAACCAAAGGAGCCTGATATCTTTTGTCGACCGATGGGTCGGGAATTGTCGGCTTCAAGGCATTGTCTGGTAGCGTCGGGATTGGGTTAGGAAGCTGACCTTCCACGACACCGAGCAAGCACACAAAAAGGAAACAGGCAAAGGAGGCACAGATAATCCGCCGATTGCAATCCGCAGTTCGAACGCGGCACCGGTTCCCAAAAGGGAACCCTGATAACGCCGGAGGCTTTGCAGCGCTCCGCAGAAATGCGCTCGAGAACGTCGGGTGTTTCTTCCGGGGGTGGAAAACGAAGGCGAACATGGGAAAGCTGGTTCAGTTCTAAATACGCATTTAAGGGCGCGAGGTCAAAACAATCTTCGGCGCTTGCCGAGACTCTAAGACTGACCCCTTTTTGCTTTCTCTTTCTGCCCTTCCACACACTAGACCCTTCCCTTTTCGGGTTCGTTATCGTGCTTTATGGAGTGGCGTCTTGTGCGGTCAACAAACTGAGAGGAATTTTCAGCGTCTTCTGATTCTGCCTCACCTTCAAAACCAGCCATGCAATGCCCAGGATGGCGGCCACGATTCCCAAGATAACCGTGGCGGCTTTTTCAAGCATCGAAAAGCTCGGGCATGACTGATGAGAGTCGGTGATCCAAGCCCCGAGAAAAATTCCAAATGCGGTCAATACAAAGGTGTAAAGGAGTGAAAGGAATATTTCCCATGCGGCGGCATCCGCACGAACCAACCTTACCGTCATATCCTTGGGGATAAGCGCACCGGTTTCGAACCCAGCAGGCTGGGGCGACGATTTAAGGTCAGGATTAAGTGTGGTATCTGATGCTACCATTTAGTTATGTAGCGGATTCTTCACGTAAACCTCGTATTGAAGCTGGACCAAATCGCTCTCCTTGTGCATCCGGCTTAAATGCCACCAGAGAAAAACTTGTTTGCCCTCAACCGTTCCCAGATTCTCTGGCTGGATGGAGAAGCGGCCGAATGGCGCAAAAGGCATCGCTCCTGTGAACTTATAAAGCATCGTTAGTGTTTCAGGAACAGGGACCCGGGTAAGGGTGAATAGCGCATCCGTGAACGGATCCACCTCGAACCGCGCAAAAATGGGCCCGATCTGTATTAAGGCGCCATTCGCGCGGTCAAACGTGACAGTGCCTGACCGCAAAGATAATAGGTCAGGAAGCTGTGTAACAACAATTGGGATCACTGTGGCGCTCTTTTTAGCAAGCGGGATCAATTGAAGTCCAGCGTGAAAATCGGACGACACTGATAAAGCGAAAGCTTATGAACCCTAATGGGGAGGTTTGATACATTTACATCAGGGCAGACGTCAGCACAGCCCAACGACCAGAAGTAGGACAGCGAAAGCGTTTCTAGAGTATGGCTACGTCATTTTTGTCCTAATCCTGCCTCACCGCTTCCGCGAACGCGACATTTCCGGATTGGAGATCTAATGCCGCCTCTTCCGGAGTTCCAAAGACTTTGGCCCGAGTATCGTCGAACTCGCCCTCCGGGAAAGTAAGAATTAAGAAGGAAGAATTAAGAAGTGGGCCGAAGCGCTAATCACCCTGTTTGGCTGCGTCGGCGAATGCAAGGTCGCCGCTCTTGAGATCGAGTTCGACTTCCGCGGGTGTGCCGAAAACGCGAGCACGGGTGTCGTCGAACTCGCCTTCCCATCGGGCGACGACAACGGTGGCGAGGCAGTTGCCGATCAGGTTTACGCAGGTGCGGCCCATGTCCATGAGTTCGTCCACGCCGAAGATGACGGCGACGCCGATGGGGCCGAGGCCAGCGGGGAGAAAGCTGTTCAGGGTGGCGAGCAGGATGACTAACGAGGCGCGCGGGACGGCGGCTACGCCTTTGGAGGTTAGCATGAGAGTCAGGATCATGGTGAGCTGCGCGCTGAAGGGCATGTGAAAGCCCATGGTCGTCTCGGCGGCTTGCGCGACGAAGACGGATGCCATGGCGAGATAGAGGGTGGAGCCATCGAGGTTAAAGGAGTAACCGGTGGGCATGACGAAACCGACGATGTGGCGCGGGACGCCGAATCGTTCCATGGCCTGCATCGCTTTGGGCAAAGCCGATTCGCTGCTGGTGGTGGCAAAGGCGAGCACGGCCGGTTCGCGTACGGCGCGCACAAATTGCCGGAGCGGAATGCGGGTGATGAAGATGACGGCGCCGAAGATGAGCACGATGAAGATGATGAGCGCGAGGTAGAGCGAGAGGATGAGATTGCCGAGATTGACGAGGACACCGAGACCTTGGGTGCCGACGGTGTGTGCCATGGCCGCGCCGACGCCGATGGGCGCGAACATCATGACGTAGTTGGTGAACTTGAACATCACCTGCGACAGGCTCTCCATCGCGCGCACGATCGGTTTGCCTTTTTCGCCGATGGCGGAGACGGCGAGCGCGAAGAGGACGCCGAACGCAACGATCTGGAGAACGTCGCCGCGCACCATCGCTTCCACGATGCTCGAGGGGAAGGCGTGCACGACGGTTTCGACCAGCGTCTTCGGGTGGCTTTGCCCGATTGTTTTGACGATGTCGGTGCTGTTGGTCGCGAGGGTGACGCCGATGCCGGGCTTGGTGAAATTGACGACGGCCAGGCCGATGAAGAGCGCGGCGGTGGTGACGATCTCGAAATAGATGAGCGCTTTCGCGCCCATTCGCCCGACTTTTTTCAACGCGCCGCCCCCTGCAACGCCGACGACGATGGTGGAGAAGACGAGTGGCGCGATGATAGATTTGATGAGGTTAAGGAAGATGTCGCGGAGGAAGTAAACGGCGTTCCCCCAATCGGGCCGGAAGTAGCCGATGACGCCGCCGACGATGAGGCCGATGAAGATCTGGGTGGTGAGCGAGGGGCGATACCAGGGGCGGCGTTGCGTGGTGGTGGACATGGTGGATCGAGCGCTCCGTCGCTCGATGCTAGAGAATGGCAGCGCAGCCGCACAACAAAAACATCGCGCGACGGAGATCCACCTGTGCGATCACAACGCAGTGCCGTTCCCAAGTTTAACTTGGGAATGAGGTGGACAACGGGACGGGGGAAGCGCCTTTCTGGAATCTGGGGAGCGCAGGCTGCCAGCCTGCTGTTGCCGGCAGCTTGCCGGCAACGGTGCGCGAAGCGCCCTCAGTATCAAAGCGTGACCTCGTGAACGGAGCGATTGAGGGGTCCCTCGCCATCTGCGCGGCTCGGGATGACAAGCGGGGCGTTACGTCACTCGACGGTCACGCTCTTCGCGAGATTGCGCGGTTTGTCGACATCGCGGCCGAGCTCTACGGCGAGATGGTAGGCAAGAAGCTGTAACGGAATAACGGTGAGGATCGGGCTGACGTAATCGGGCACGGAAGGGACTGTGATGATGTCATCGGCGATCTTCGCGAGATGCTTGGCGCCTTTGCCGGACGTGACGGCAATGACCGGGCCCTTGCGGGCGCGCACTTGTTCGATGTTGTTCAGGTTCTTTGAAAAGACGGCGTCATCCGGCGCGATAAAGATCGAGGGAAGATCGGGTCGCACGAGGGCGATGATGCCGTGCTTGAGCTCGGCGCTGGGATGGCCTTCGGCGTAGAGATAGGTGATCTCTTTCATCTTGAGCGCGGCTTCGATCGCGACCGGGAAGTTAAACTGGCGTCCGAAAAAGAGCATGCCGCTCACCGAGGCGTATTTTTTCGCGATCGCTTTGACCTGATCGCTGAGCTTCAGGACTTCTTCGATTTGTTCCGGCAAGGCATCGAGCGCTTCGATGATGCGGGTTCCTTCCGAAGTCGAAAGATGCCGCATGCGCCCAAGGAGCAATCCGATTGCGGTCAGGATCGTGACCTGCGACGTGAACGATTTCGTGGCGGCGACGCCGATCTCGGGACCGGCGTGCATGTAAACGCCGCCATCGCTTTCGCGCGCGATCGTGCTGGCGACGTTGTTACAAATGCCGAGGGTGCGATAGCCTTTGCGCCGGCTCTCGCGCAACGCGCCGAGCGTGTCCGCGGTTTCGCCGCTTTGGCTAATGGCGAAGACGAGCGTGTCGCGCGTCATCGGAGTATTGCGGTGGCGGAATTCGCTCGCGTATTCCACTTCCGTCGGGATCTGGGCGAGCTGCTCGATGATGTATTCGCCAATCATCCCGGCGTGCAACGCGGTGCCGCAGCCCGTGAGGACGACGCGTCCCACGTCGCGCAATTGCGCCGGCGTCATGTTCAAACCACCAAGCTTGGCGGTGCATTCTTCGACACTGAGGCGGCCGCGCATCGCGTCGCGCACCGAACCCGGTTGCTCGAAGATTTCCTTGAGCATGTAGTGCGGGTAATCGCCCTTCTTGATGTCCGCGTCGGTGAACTCGACCTTGCTGAGCTGGTAATTGCCCGCCCCGCCTGCGACCGAGCTGATCTCGAATTTGTCGCGCTCGACGGCGACGACGTCGAAGTCGTTCAGGTAAACGGCGTCGCGGGTGTAAGCGACAATCGCGCTGACATCGCTCGCGAGAAAATTTTCCTCCTTACCCACGCCGAGCACGAGCGGGCTGCCGCGGCGCGCGCCCACGATGAAATCCGGGATATCGCGATGGACCAGCGCGATGCCGTAAGTGCCGATGACCTGCCGCAACGCTGCGCGAACGGCATCGACCAGACGCCCCTTTTTGTTTGGCAATGTGGCGGCAGCATCGCCATTGGATGCAACAGTCGCGCCGGCGGGAGCGGACGCGTCGTAGAGTTTGCCGATCAGATGCGCGAGGACTTCGGTGTCGGTTTCGGAAGAAAAATTGTGATCGCCGTCGCGCACGAGTTCATCTTTCAGCGCCTGGTAGTTTTCGATGACGCCGTTGTGGACGAGCGCCAATTTTCCGCTCGCGTCGAAATGCGGATGAGCGTTTTGGTCGGTCGGTTTCCCGTGCGTGGCCCAGCGGGTGTGGCTGATCCCGTACGTTCCAGTGGGCGGTTTTTCGGCCATGAGCTTGCCGAGTTCTGCGATTCGGCCGGCGCATTTGCGCGTCTCGACGCGATCGCCATCCACAATGGCGACGCCGGCGGAATCGTAACCGCGATATTCCAGACGGCGCAAACCATCGAGCAAAATGGGAGCCGCCTCCGAACGCCCGACGTAACCGACAATGCCGCACATGATCGGAAAGCGTGACATTAAGGGGCCGCTGACGCAACAGAACGAGCAGTGTAGAGGTTAGGCGCTTGGCACAAGCGCCGCTACAGCGTTAATTGAATTCGTGGCAACAAAAAGCCAATCTCTTCGCGACTCACTTGCCATGGGGGCAAACTCCACTCCCGCACTTCCGCCGGGCACGACGCAGCGCACTTTGGCGGTCATCATGGGTGGCGGGGCCGGCACGCGCTTGTTTCCATTAACAAAGGACCGGTCGAAACCAGCGGTGCCGATCGGCGGCAAATATCGGATCGTCGATATCCCGATCAGCAACTGCCTCAACTCCGAGTTGCGCTCGATCTACATCCTCACGCAGTTCAACAGCATGTCGCTCCATCGCCACATCCAGGCGAGCTACAAGTTCGATAATTTTTCGCGCAGCTTCGTGGACATCCTCGCAGCGCAACAAACGCCGGAAGGATCGGAATGGTATCAGGGCACCGCCGACGCGGTCCGCCAAAACATGCGCTACTTCCTGGAGCGTCCGTTCGATTACTACATTATCCTGAGCGGCGATCAGCTTTATCGGATGGATTTCCGCGGATTGCTCCATCAGCACATCCGCTCGGGCGCGGAGATCACGCTCGCCATCAAACCGGTCGCACGCGAACAGGCTTCCGAATTCGGCATCATGCAGAGCGATGCAAATCGCCGCGTGACGCATTTCGTCGAGAAGCCGAAGGAGGCGGCGGTTCTGGATGAGTTCAAGATGGGTCCGGAGTTGCTTGCCTCGGTCGGTTCGGAGCCGGGCGCGGAATTATTTCAAGCCTCAATGGGCATTTACGTTTTCAATCGCGAAGTGCTGGTGGAATGCCTCCAGAACGATCTGGTGGATTTTGGCAAGCACATTATCCCGCAGGCCATTCAGGAGCGGCTGGTGAGTGGGTACATTTTCAACGGTTACTGGGAAGACATCGGGACCATCCGCGCGTTCTACGAAGCCAATCTCGATCTGACGGACCTTCTGCCTCAATACAGCTTCTTTGAAGCGTCGGCGCCGATCTACACGCATCCGCGTTTCTTGCCGGGCAGCAAAATAAACGGCGCGACCTTGCGGCAGGCCATCATCGCGGATGGCTGCATTATTTCGGATGCGCACATCGAGCGGTCCGTGATCGGCGTGCGCAGCATCATCCAAACCGGCGCGACGATTCGAAACAGCATCGTCATGGGCGCCGATTACTACGAAACGGACCCGACGAGCGAACGCGGCTTGCCGCCGATCGGGATCGGGCGCAATTGCGTGATCGATCGCGCGATCATCGACAAGAACGCGCGAATCGCGGATGGCGTGGTCATTACGCCGGAAGGAAAACCGCCCGATCTCGATGCCGGCAATTACTTCATCCGCGACGGAATCGTCGTGGTGCCGAAGAACGCCGTGATCCCGCCCGGGTTTTGGATTTGAGGCAGAAGCGCCGTTACCTGCGTCCCTGGATCAACGCGCCCGCCTCGCCTTCTCGCTCCCACTTCTGCTGCTCATTCCAGGGAAGGGCGGTCTCGCGGGTGCCGGCGGGATCGGCGATCAGGGGCGGTTGGTCCTTCGTGCAGGAAGCCAGGGCCGTCGCCGCGCAAATGAGAAGCGCGATGTGAGTAAGTTTTCTCCCAAAGGGATCAGGAATTAGTGCCAGCATAAACGACAATATCACCGGGTTGCACCTGGACGCCGCGCGCCAGACTGCTGGTGATGATATCGCCGATGGCGGTGCTGGGTTCAACTGAGGAAATGCGAATCTTGCCAATGAAAGTACCGCCGCGCATCACGAGCATTTCCGTATTTGCTTCTACTCCCTGCCGGCCGCCGAGACTTAGGACCACGAAATTATAAGCCTGATTCACGGCGAGGACCGTGCCTCTGATCCCGGGGTTTCCCGAGGTGATCGGCCGGTGTTTCTTCTCGGTTTCCAATTGGCTCGAGCGTTCCTGGGTGCTTTTCATTTTGTCGGCCAGAAGCGTCTTCTCGCGTTCGGCGGCATCGAGCTGCTTCTTCGCGTCGTCGAGCTGCGCCTGTAGGTCAGGCCCCGAAGCCGTGGAAGGAGGCGCGCCCGCGACCGGTTTCGTGGTTGCGTTGTCGATTCGCTTTCGCAGGTCCGCGATCTCGGTTTCGTTCGCTCGCAGTTTCGCCTGGAGATCGTTTTTTTCCGTCTGCACTTTGAGGAGCTCCGCCTCGGTGCTGGCAACTTTTGTCTGGGTGTCGCCGAACCTCGCATTGGCGGCGGCGACCGCTGCTTCGCGCCCCTTCAGCTCTTTTTCGCGCTTGGCTCGAAACTGCTCTGCATTTTGGCGCGCGATCTCGCTCTCGGTTACTTCCGCGCGCAGTTTCCGGGTCCGCTGAGTATTAAGAATCCCAAAAACCGCGGAGAGCGCGAGCAGGGCAACGGAAGCACCGATCAGTGTTCTGGATGTGATCACGCAAAGACAAAAAGAGAAGGCATCGGGCGAGGAAAGGAGCGTATGAAATGCGGCGTCTTCATTGCAATCTCATTCGCGCGCCCGGGCTTTTCGCAGCGACCACAATCGTATTTCGCGTTGCGCCGATTCTACTTCCCACCTATAGAACGGCATATGGGTCAGCAACATCGGGTGAGAGTGAAACGGCGGCGGCGCGCCAATTATTTGGATCGCAAGAAAGCCGCGGCAAAGGCAGCGCCAGCCCGACGGGAAGTCCCGAAGACCAAGGCAAAGCCGCGCAAGCAGAGCGCTGCCGCGCCCGCGTAGGCGCGAAGTGCGCGCGCAGTATCTCATTGTCGATGGCCATAGCGTAATCTTTGCCTGGCCGGAATTGCGCCAGCTGCACCGCCGCCGCACATCGCTGGCCCGGGAGGCGTTGACGAAAAAATTGCGCGATTACCAGGACTGGACGGGCACCCACGTGGCCGTGGTCTTCGACGGGAAAGGTTCAGCCGTCAGCGTGAGTTCGGACCCCGGGGAGATACAGATTTTCTATTCCCGGGAAGGGCAAAGCGCTGATTCCATCATCGAGCGACTGGCCAGCAAGTACAGCAGGCGTTTCAAACTCCTGGTGGCGACGAATGACGTGCTGGAACAGGAAACGGCCAGCGCCTGTGGCGCGGAATGCATTTCCGCGGAAGCCCTGCTGTGGGCTCTTGAAGAAGCTGCGCCCAAGTAGGCGGTGAGGGAATCTCGCGATTACGCCGCGCCGGCTAACACGTGATGGGGCCGGGCCAGCGCTTCGCGTCGCGCGCGCTGCTGACAGGTAGCAAGCACGCGCGACAAAACGCAATAAAGTTGTTCGATCGGAAGATTTTTGCTGACGTAGCCATTGGCTCCGGCGCGCAACGCGGCGTGCATCCGCTCTTCGTCATATCCGATGCCGGTGAAAACGATGATGGGAAGATTCTGGCTCATCTCTCGAATAAACGAGATCAGGGAAATGCCGTCCACCTTGGGCATATTGAGATCCACGACTACGACATCGCACTGATGATGTTCTAGCCAGGCGGCCGTCTGAAAGCCTTCGGTGAGGAATTCGCAGGTGTGGCCTTTTTGTTTTAGGTAGGTGACGAGAAACTTGGTGATCGCTGGATCATCATCGATCAAGAGGAACTCGGCGGCATCGCGGGTAAGCATTTTCATGGTGCGGTCTCGGTTATAATTACTATAACCACTATAAGCACTAACCTTGCCAACTCCGAATCGGGCTTTTTATCGCGCTATCGAGCAGGGCGAGAGGCTCGGCGCTTCACATAGCGAAGCGACTGCAATCAGTTCCGGCAACCTGACGTTCGCGTTAGCGGGTGGTTACACTCTGCCGGACGGCGTCGAGCTGGCCGGCTGAACCGAGCTTGCCATTCTTATGCGCGATAAAATTCGCATACTCCTCGACGAAGATTTTGCCCGGCGGCCGGAAATCGAATTCGGCCGGATGATCGCGAAAATACTCCCGGTGCACTCGAGTCCAGACGAGGCGGCCATCGGTATCAATATTTACCTTTGTCACGCCCAGCTTGGCGGCCGGGAGATATTCTTCTTCATTAACGCCGCGGGCCGAAGGGTCGAGCTCGCCGCCGGCAGCGTTGATCCGGCGCACCTCTTCGACCGGAACGCTGGAACTGCCGTGCATCACGATGGGCATACCGGGGATTAGTCTTTTGATTTCTTCGATGACTTCGAAGTGGAGACTTTGCTGGCCCTTGAATTTGTAGGCGCCGTGGCTGGTGCCGATCGCGGCCGCCAGAGAATCGCAGCCGGTCCGTTTCACGAACTCGACCGCCTCTGTTGGGTTAGTGAGGGAAGCGTGGCCTTCATCCACCTTTATGTCTTCCTCCACGCCGCCGAGTTGGCCGAGCTCAGCCTCCACGCTGATGCCCTTGGCGTGCGCCCGATCCACGACTCGCTTGGTGATGGCGATGTTTTCTTCGAACGATTCGTGACTCGCGTCGATCATGACCGAGCTGTAAAAGCCCGACTCGATGCAATCGTAACAGGTCTCCTCATCGCCGTGATCGAGGTGCACGGCGAAAATCGCCTCGGGAAACATCCCCTCCGCGGTGCGCACCAGAGCTTCGAGCATTCGTTTATCCGCATATTTCCGGGCTCCTTTTGAGAGCTGGATAATGAACGGCGCCTTGCTTTGGACGTTGCCGCGGAAGAGCCCGAGGAGCTGCTCCATGTTGTTAACGTTATATGCGCCAACGGCAAATTTTCCGTAGGCCACTTTGTAGAGTTGAGCGGTGGTGACGATCATTGAGGAGTTTGAGTTGAGAGTTGAGCGAGCCTTGACTCTCAACTCGTAACTTTCAACCCTGAACTTTCTTCAGTGTCCGTTTGGATTGGCCGGGAGCATGATGCTCACCGAGGTGCCATGCGGGTTGGAATCAATATCGACGCGCCCGTTATGGTCGAAAACCGTCCGCTTCACGATCGGCAGGCCCAATCCCATTCCGCGTGCTTTCGTCGTGCAAAAGGGCGAAAAGATTTTCTCCTGGAGATCGGGCGAGATGCCTTTGCCATTATCCTGGATCGTTACGAGCACGCCGCTGGTGCGCTCGCCTTCGCGAATCGACTTGGCAGCTAAAGTGATGCGCGGCTTGCTCTGACCGGAGGTCGCTTCGGCGGCATTCGCTACCAAATGCGCGAAGGCTTCGGTTAATGCGTTTTCGTCTCCGAGGACTTTCGGAAGGTCGTTAGGCAAGTTCGTATCGATCGCAAGGCCGTTCTTCGCAACCCGATCGCGCGCCAGCTCGATCGCTTTCTTCACCGACAAACGAAGATCGATCGGCTTCATGACCAGTTCGGAGGGATGAGCAAAGTTGTTGATCTGGGTGATGATTTTATCCAGCCGATCGATTTCCTGCACGACGATCTCGTTAAAGTCTTTTCGGAAATCGGGATCGTCGAAGCGCTCCGGCAGAAGCTGTGCAAACGTTTTGATGGCGACGAGAGGGTTCCGGATTTCGTGGGACATGCTGGCGGCCAGGTCGGTCCAGAACGCCGCCCGATCCACGAGATCCTGTTTTTGCCGCAGATTATCTTCGGCAGTCAGATCGTGGACCACCGCAACGGCGCCGAGCGGATTTTTCTGGTCGACCAGCCGGCGCGTTTCTACCGAAAGCGATCGCCGCGTATTGGGATCGATCCATTGGCGAGCGGGGAGATTCTCCCTCGCGTCGAGGGTTTCGCGCAGGAACGCAGCCAGGCGGGAACCCACTACTTCGACCGGTTGATTCAAAGCGTCTTGCGCCTCGACGCCCAGAATCTGTTCGGCGGTGGGATTAAACCATCTAATGGTCGCCTCTTCGTCTGTGGCGACGATGCCGGGCGGAATCGATTTCAGCAGCGTTTCAGCCAGCGTCTTTTGGAGCCTCACTTCTTCATAGAGCAACGCGTTCTCGAGAACGGTGGAGACATGTTCGGCGAGAAGCATCAACCCTTCGAGGTCGTGGTAATCGAAGCGCTGGCCCGTGACGCGGTGGCCGAAAAAGAGCCACCCGATGATATGGCCGCGCGCATGGAGCGGCACGATCACTTCCGCGCCGAAGGTATCGAGAGCGCGCCGCATCAGGGTGCGTTGCCCCTGGTCGATCCCCTGGGTGAGGTTGCTCCGACAAATGAGGTGGGCGTGCAATTCGAACCAGCGCACGAGCGCGTCGCGGTCGCCATATTCCACTTCGGATGTCTCCGGAAGGCAGCGCAGACCGGCGCGAAGCCGATAGCGATCGCCCTGCCTGATTTTCGAAAATATACCCACGCGGCCCACTCCCGTGGCGTCAGCCACGCCTTCCACGACGCTGGCTAAAAGCGCTTCGACGTTATCGAAGCGTCGAAAGACGCGTGGGAAACGCAGGAGCGGCATCGAGGACGACGACTCCCGCCGCTCGGTTGCCGCTTCGATGCGTCGCAAAGGTTCTGGGGTAAATGGGACCACGGCCTGTTCGCGGAGGTCGCGGTTTTCCTGAAGCACCCGCAAATGCTCGAAACCGCGGGCGATCAGCGACTGCAAACGTCGCCGATCGATTTGCAAATCCTCTGCGGCGTAAACGCCGGATTGCTCGGCATCGCGTAACGGTTCCGAGCGCAAAGTTCCCAGTGCCACGATCAGGATATCCGGAAAGCCGGCCTGGATCTGATCGAGCAGATCGCGCGCTTCCTTTGCGCGCAAGTCCAGGAGCAGGAGCGCCGGACTGCTCTGCTGAAGAACGGAATCGAGCCGATCGGCCGAGTTGACGTGCCGCACTTGGGCAAGCGCGCTCAAGAATGCTTTGACGCGCCGGATAAAATCCGCGTCCTGAGAATAGAGAATGCAAATGGGGGAGGGGGGAATCATGCGGCGACAACCTCCTGGTTGAACCTAACGAGTGGTAGCAAAATATGGAAAGCAGTGCCCTTGGAGAGTTCGCTTTCCACTTCGATCTGTCCGCCATGTTCCTGGATGATGCCATGGACGACGGAGAGGCCGAGGCCGGTCCCGTAATCTTTCGTGGTGAAGAACGGATCGAACACGTGCGGGATATCTTCGCTGCGAATTCCCTCGCCATCGTCGCGCACCGTGACCCGCAAAATTTCATGCGCATCGCCATTGGTCCCGGAAATAGCAGCGACCCATTCGTCCGCGGGACGAATTTCGGTGCCGACGCTTAATTCGCCACCTTTGTTCATGGCATCCATGGCATTGAGGAAAAAGTTAAGAAAAACTTGTTCGAGTTGGTCGGCATCGGCGCGGATAGTATCCACATCGGCTTCCCAGGAACGAGTTAATTTGATTTCTTTCTGGTAAAGGCGATGCCCGACGAGCTGCAGCGATTTCTCGAGCACTTCGTGCACGTGCATCGGCTTCAAAACCGGCTTGGCCGGCCGCGCGAAGCGCAGGAGCTGGTTCACCAACGAATCGATGCGATCGATCTCGTGGCCGATCAGATTTGAAAACGTTTCGCGGAAATCGGAGTCCTGATAACGTTCCGGGAGCAGTTGAGCAAAGGTCTTGATCGAAACCAGCGGGTTCTTGATTTCGTGCGCCATGCCAGCCGAGAGAGTGCCGAGACTCGCCAGACGGTCGCTCCGGCGAATTTGCAATTCGAGGCGTTTCAGCGCGGTGATATCGGTAAGCACGACGAGCGCGCCGAGCATTTCCCCCTGCTGCCCGTGGAAAATTGAACTGCTGGCCCGGACGACGACGTTTTGATCGCCGGTGGGAAGAATCAGCTCGCCGTTCTCCTGGCGGTCGCCGGTCCGGAGCGTTTCGCACAATACTTCACGCAAGCCTGCGGGCAGATTATCGAGCGAGCCATCGATGATCTCGCGCGGGTCGAGGCCGGTGATCAAGCCCGCTTCGTTATTGAAAACGGTGACGCGCTCGTTGGCACCGGCCGCGATCACGCCGGTCGTCAGGTTTTCCAGGAGCGTTTCATTATAGATTCTCGCGTTTTGAACTTCCGTGAATAATTGCGCGTTATCGATCGCCACCGCGAGTTGCCCGCAAAGGACTTGAAGGGCGTTTTGTTCTACCGCCCCGTAGATTCGACCGTTGAGTCGCGGGCCCAGAAGCATGACGCCGGCGAGGTGCTGCCGGGAAAAAATTCCCAGCGCGACGGCGATCTTTAACAGAAACATCTCCTGCATCACCCGTTCGAGTTCCGGGGTGGTGCGGATGCGATGCAACTCGTCGAGCACGAGGACCTCCTGGTGTGCAGCGAGATGGGAGATGGTCGCCTCGTCACGGTTGAGCCTTAATTCAGCGACGTTCGAATCCGGTTGGGCGACCGGATAACGTTGCACGTACGCGTCCTTCTCCGGCAGCAGAATCAAGACGCGATCGGTGCCGACAGCTTCCCCGATCGTGGTGGCGAAGCGACCGAGGAGATCGTGAAGTGTCGTGACTGATTTCAGAATCGCCGCGGCTTGGCTCATGGTGGATTGGAAATCGATTCCGCGTGCGCCAATGAAGAGCCGATTGGCAAAACGCTGAGAGATGCCCCGGGCGGGCGCCATCGCAAAAGCGACCACCAGGGCTGCCGCGAGATGGCCGAACGTCCGGCTTTCGCCCGGAAAAATAGGTTTCGCAGCCGTGGAAACGAGCCACCAGACCAGACCGTAGAGCGCCAGCAGATAAGCAGTCAGGACCGCGTAGGAGGTGACGCGCCGGAAGAAAAATCCGACGTCCATTATCTTCCGGGTCGCGATGCCGTAGGCGATGATCAGGCTGAAAACGACGATCCGGAAAGGCGCGAACTGGACCGCGATGGCGCGTTCCACAAACTGAGTCGGGGCCACCAGGATCGCCAAGGCAACTCCGCCCGCGATGATAAACTGGAATTCGACTTTCTGCACTCCAGCCGTTCGCCGCAACTCGAGCAGGAAAAAAACGATGACGATCAAAATGGAACCGGCGAGAAACAGCGCGACTACCGGAAAGAGCGGTCCATATGTCGGCAGGGGGATCAGCTCATGGCCTGTGTCGCCCCTTCGGATTTCGGCGAAACGAAGAAAAGCATGCGTGTAGCAAAGGCTGATCGCCACCAAACTAGGTAATGCGAAGCCGGCGCTACGCCTTCCTATTACGGCCCAACCGCTTTCGCGGCAGAGGATACCCAGCCTGAGCAGGCTGAACCCGTTGACTAGCAGGATTCCAGTCGCCCACGAGTTTCGGATCCAAAACTCCGCGGCCGAGGGATCGGTCGCGTTATAAGCAAAATGCAGCGAAACCAGCCAGGCCGAGATGAAAACCGAAACGATGAGAAAACTTTGGTTGGCGTGGTTCCTCGAGTTCGCTCGATAAACAGCGAACCCGAGCCCGAACTGGATCAGAAGCGCGATCCATAATGGAATGGCGGTAGCGTTCATTCCCGAACGCGTTCCACGACAAGACTGCTATTGCCTCCACCCAGTCCGCGAACGTTGATCAATGCGGTATTGATCTTTCGATTGCGAAAACGGCCGGGCACGTAATCGAGATCGCAACGGGGATCGGATACTTCGTAATTGGCGGTGGGCGGGATGATCCCATACTTAAAGCACAAACCGCACGTGATGACTTGATGGGGCCCGGCCGCCGAGAGGGGGTTGCCGGTCACCCCTTTGATCGAGCTGATGGGAATGCTGTAAGCGCGCCGCCCAAAAACGCGCTTGATCATGTCGGTTTCCACGATGTCGAGCGCCGGATGTCCCGGGCCGTAGGCGCAGATGTAATCGATATCTTCCGTGGTTTTCCCAGCGCTATTCAAGGCAGCCCGCATCGTTTGTCCGAGCCCGAACAACTCGCCGCTCGCATAATCATCACCCTGCGTTCCGTAACCGGTGATTTCGAGGTATGAGGTCACCCCGCGCGCAATCGCCGTTTCGTAGTTCTCCAAAATAACGATGCCTGCGCCTTCGGAAATGACTCCGGAATCGCGCTGAAGATCAAATGGTCGACTGGCGCGCTCAGGCTCGAGATTTCTTGTCGAACTCAGACCCGCCGTGGCGAAACTGGCCATCGATAGCGGCGTGATTGTCGCATCGGTCCCGCCGGCGACCGCGATGTCTGCTTCACCGTGTCGAATCATCGCGGCGGCTGAAGCGATGGCGTCGAGTCCCGATGGACAGGCGGAAGAAATCGTCGTTGCGCGGGCCGAAATGCCTAGTGCCATTGTCAGAATCTGGGTTGCCGCCTGCGGCTGGCAATCGATCACGCCCGCGCTGACACCGCGCGGCCCTCGCCGATTCAGATCCTCCCAACCGCCTTCCAGGATTTCCATCGCCGTGCTGCTCACGCCGAGCATGACCGGAATCGGATGATCGACCGCATATTTCGATGGCTCGAAATCGGCGTCCGCCAGTGCCATCTTCATCGCGGCGAAAGCGAACTGCGTGTGCCGCGCCATTCGCTTGGGCTTAAATTTCGCGTCGATATAATCCAACGGCTCAAAGCCCTTGACCTCGCCGGCGATGCGGCTCTTGAACGCGCTCGGGTCAAAACTCGTAATCGCTCCAATTCCACTGCGCCCCGCGACCAGAGAGCTCCAGAACGCTTCGAGCCCGATGCCATTCGGAGCCAGAATCCCCATCCCAGTTACGACCACGCGATTACGTCTCTTCATGTCACTAAATGATTCGTGTTTACTTAATGGCGGGGCATTCTAGCGATTACATTAAATCGAGTCATTATGTTTTTAGTCCACATCGGACTGATGTTATTCACCAAATTTTCGACTTATTCACAAGATGCTTCTTGTGGCTATCCGAAAAAGTTTCACACTCATAGACGCCAGTTGCACGGCGAGGGGAGCCGCAATATACACTCTTCCCACGGCACGGCCTTAGCTTTCTTCCACCTACCCACATGGTTGCAACCGATCTGCCTCAAGTTCTCGTCATCGATGACGAGCTGGGTCCGCGTGAAAGTTTGCGGATGCTCCTGAAGCCGAACTATCAGGTTTACACCGCCGATAATGTCGAGGCCGGTCTGCGCATTCTCCGCGAGAAAAAGCCGGACGCTGTCATCAGCGATATTCGCATGCCCGGTACGAGCGGCATCGATGGCCTGCGCAAGATCCGGGAGATCGATCCCCACGTGGCGGTCATCATGCTCACCGGATTTGGCGCGCTTGAAACGGCGCAGGAAGCGTTGCGGTTGGGCGCGAACGATTACATCAGCAAGCCATTTGATGCGCGCGAAATGCGCGAAGTCATTGGGCGCAACGTCGAACGCACCCGCACCAATCGCACCGGCGTTAACGCCGCCGCGGAGATCAAGGAACTCAATAATCGATTGCTCAAGGAGCTCGCCCAAAAAGAGCGGCTGGCCTCGTTAGGCCAGGCTTCCGCGGAATTTGTTCACGATCTCGGCAACCCGCTCACGATCGTCTGGGGCTACGTCCAATTGCTCGCCAAGAAACTCGAACAGTCGGAAAAAGAGAACGGCGCCCCCAGCTCGACTTCGGCGAAAGAGCTCAACATCATCGAACAGAATGTGCGGCTCTGCCGCGAGCTCCTTACGATGTGGCAGAGCTACGGGAGCGTCGAGGCCGCGCCGCACAAAACGGTTTCGGTCTCCGCCATTGTGCGCGAAGTCGCCAAGGGCGTTGGTCCAATGGCGACGCAAAACGAAGTAAACTTGAAGTGCGATATTTCCGACGACGCCTGCACGCTCCTGGGTGATCCCGTGCAATTGACGCGCGCGATCCAGAACGTGATCATCAATGCCCTGCAGGCTTCGGCCGAGAAAAAGGGATCGGTCACCGTCAGTTGCATGCGCAAGGATTTTTACGTCGACGTCCGGGTGGAAGACACCGGCTACGGAATCGCGCCCGCGCAAATGGCGAAAATCTTCGATCCATATTTTACGACCAAACAGGGCAAGAGCGGGACCGGTCTCGGTCTCTACATCACCAAGAAAGTCGTCGAAGATCACAACGGCTCGATCAAAGTCGACAGCACTCAGCAAGTCGGCACCACGTTCACGATCCGGTTGCCGCTGGGCGAATAATTAGAAGCGCGTTCGCGTTTCTCTTCGGGTAGCCAAAGCGGCGCGTTACAGTTTCGCTTGTCACTGCCAGCCCGTTCCATTCTGTTGAACGAGTGTCCGGTTCTTCCTATCGCGTAGCGCCCATTTTCCTGATCCGCATGGCCGGGGTGCCATTCGATGTCGTCGAGAAGCTTGCGACGGTAAAGACCGCGAAAGCCGCACGAGAACTACTCGTTAGGCAGACTCACTTTGCCCGGGCCAAAGCCGAGGTCGAAGATCTTCTTCGGCATCGGGGACACGGGCTTTCCGAGGAATTGTTTCGGGCCTGGCGCAAAGCGATCCGATCTGGCACGATGCCGCCCGCGGCCGATCAATCTTCACATGCCTTCGCGAACTGCTGGGAGTGCGCCTCGAACGTTGCGAAGGCCGAAGCGCTTCTGGAAGAGGCTTTGCAAAGAGAGCTCCGCGCCGCCCGCGAAGCGCTTTACGAATCCGTCCGCACTGTCCTGCCGCCGTATCTCGTCTTTGTGGCTGAGGGCTTGCGCGAGCGGCTCGCGCAGCAATCCGCTTTGGATCTTCCGCCGCGCAACAAATCGGCGCGCGCGCATGAACGCCATCTGCTTTTGTACCTGCAGCGGATTTGCGCGAAGAACGATTCGTTAAGCGCGTTCGGACCCGAAGGCTGGGGGACGATTGACGATGCCATCGACGGTCTGCGATTGAAACCTGCGCCGGGAATCGCGAAGCGCGAGACGTTTCTCGAACGTTGGACAGCCCACGGTGTCGCGGCCGCGATGAATGCCGACCCGGAAATCGGCCCCGAGCTTTCGCCCCGGCTGCATCCGAACGGCCGGGTCGAGGGTGATCAATTTATCTTCACCGACACCGGCGAAACCACGCCGCTCGATTCGGAAACAATCGCATTCCTGAATCGCTGCGACGGGAAAACGCCGGCGCACTCGTTAGGCATCGAAAGCGAAGGACTAAGTGAACTCGCGCAGCGGAAGATGATCCGCTGGGAGGTGGAAGTTCCCGCCGTAGTTCCGCACGCTTTCGATGTTCTGGTCTCGGACGTTTCGCTTTGGCGGGAAGGACCGGCGCGGACGCGCTGGCTCGATCTCCTCCAGCCGATTGCCGCGCTGCCGCAGAAATTTGCGGAGACGGAGGAGACGAATTTGCGGATCGAGATCATCGACGAAGCGAGCGAGCGCTTCGAGCGACTCGGCGCCGCGCGCAAGACGGCGGATCGGTTTCTCTACTCCGCGGGCAATCCCATCGGCGAAGAATGTTTTCGGGAATGCGGTTTCTCCATTAGCGATAAGTTGATTAACGAAGTCGCGATCGATGCGGCGCCCTGGATCGATCTTTGGCGCGACTGTTACGCCTTCGTCGCGAGCCGTGTGGCCGCGGGCCTGCGGGGTCTGCTCGAGAAAGCGCCGGTGAAAAATGGCGCGCTCCCTCTTCCCGCTTTCGTGCGGCACTGCGAACAAATGAAAATGCCGTTAACCGGCCCCGCTTTGGTGGGGCTTGCGCACCTCGCGTTTCAAGAAGTGAAAGCCGCCTTCCGCGAGCAAATGCGAGATCGCGCGGACGCCGACGAATGGGAGCTGACCGCGGAGGATTGCCACTTCATTCGGCGGAACTTCGAGTATCCGAAGTTCGATGAATATACCTATCCTTCCGCCGACATGCAGATTTCCGCCCGCTCGGCGGAAGCGGTCGAGCGCGGCGAGTATCAATGGGTTCTGGCCGAACTCCATCCGCCGGTGGCGCTTCTTCACCACGGCTTTTACTGGGCCTGCCCCGACAAGGCCGCGCTCGGCCACGCGCTGGCCAGCACGGTAAACGGCCGTCCCACTTTTCACTTCGGCTTTTTCGCCATCGATTTCACCGCAACGACTACGGTGCGTGTCCTTGATGCCTTGCCCGATCTCACGAGTTTCGTCGCACCGCAGCGCGGCGATCCGCGCTGGCGCTTGATCCCGCCGGCGGAAACGGAAGTCTATTTGGAAGAAGGCAGCGGCGATGTTTGCCTGCGGACCCGCGGCTCGCAAGAACATCTCGGCTCGTTTGCGCGGGCCTGGGTAATACCGCTGGGTTTTCATCCTTTTCTCTTCGGACGTTCGCCCCACATGCCGCGCTTGCGGTGCGGCAAAGTGATCGTGCAACGGCGTTCCTGGACGGTGAATCTGGAGGAGCTGCCTCCTGGAAATTACACCGGGATTTCGCGCGCTCTCATTCTGGCGATCGAAGCATTGCGCGCGGCGAAAGGCTGGCCGCGCCACATTTACATTCGTCCCAGCGAACAGGCGCTGCGCCGGAGCGGGGCGGAAGGCCGCGATAAAGACACCAAGCCGGTCTATATCGATCTCGAGAGCTACCTGTTCCTCGAAGTGTTTCATCGCTGGCTCACCAAATCTGGCGAGTTGGAAGTGACCGAAATGTTGCCCACGCCCGATCAATTGCTCTGGCAGGAGGCCGATGGCCGCCGCACCTTCGAGCTTCGCACCCAGATCGTCCCAAACGCATGAAGATCATTGCCGTAGCGAACCAAAAAGGCGGGGTCGGAAAAACGACCACGTCGGTGAACCTCGGGTGCGCGCTCGCGGAGGAAGGTTTGCGGATTCTGATCATCGATCTCGATCCGCAGGCAAACGCCACCAGCTCGTTCGGCCTGCAGGAATTGGAAGGCGAGACCTTGTACGAACCGCTGTTAGGCAGCGTGTCGATTGCCGAGAAAATATTGCCGACGCGAGTCGAGCGCGTCTTCATCGTGCCCGCGGATCTCGATCTCGCCGGCGCCGAAGTGGAAATCGCGCGGATGGAAAATCACCTGACCCGCCTGGCCGATACTCTCGCGCCGCTCCGCTCGGACGAGACCTTCGATTACGTGCTGCTCGATTGCCCGCCGTCGCTCGGCATTCTGATGACAAACGCGCTCGCCGCCGCCGACGAACTGTTAACCCCGATTCAATGCGAATATTTCGCGCTCGAAGGTCTGGTGAAAATTGTCCGCATCATCGAGCAGGTGCGCGATTCCGGCGCGAACGATCGGCTCGAAATCGGCGGCATTGTCATGACGATGTTCGACAGCCGCACCAACCTGAGCGCGCAGGTCGTGGCCGACGTGCGGAAGCATTTCGGCGAGCGCGTTTACGAGACCGTCATCCCGCGCACCGTGCGGCTAAGCGAAGCCCCCAGCTTCGGTAAGTCGATTCTCGAATACGACACGAACGGGACCGGTGCGCGGGCCTACCGCGCCCTCGCGAAAGAATTCATCCAGCGTCACGACCCCAGCGAATCAGCCCAGACACCGTTGTAGCTCCCCGAACGCTCTCGGAGTACAGCGTGCTCCCCGCGTCGGAGAGTTAGAGAATGTTTTGATCGCACACATCCAGCCGGTTTTGTCAGTGCGAAGTAAGTTCAACAAATAACTTCTCTTCGTCTCCCAGGCACCCCGCCGAAGTAGTTGTAGCATCGACCCGGACCTCCGTGACGCGGATCACAACGGAGCTTCCCATGCAATTTCCCGTGCGCTTTTTCGGGCTGGCCCTGGCGACTGGCGTTTTCTTGTGTCTGGCCGAGACACGCATCGTGCGGGCGCTGCCCCTGCCGACGCCCACTCCAGCGGTTTCGCCTCCAGCGATTTCACCCACGCCAGCAGCGGCTCCGAGTTCGCTCGAGATGATTGCGAACGATGGAGGAGGAACACAAAGACATCTGCGCAGCCACCAAGGCGTAGTCGAGCAACTTTGCCTCAACGCAAATCAAACTGTAGCCGTCACGCTTCAGTTCCCCAGCGAGAAGGTGGGAGCGCGGCTGACGGTAACCTGCCTCGATGGCGGCGAGGTCATTGGAGGAAATCCCGTAGTGCTGCCTAATGGCAAGGCTCTTTTCACTTTTCACGCGGGCTCGGCGCCCGGGCTTTATCGGCTGCCGGTCTACGTGGGCGGGGACCAATACCGCCTTGAGTTTTACGTGATCGATCCGGCCTACCCCAGAAATCCCCGCCTCCGGTCGCACAACTAATCTCTTCCTCACATGAAATCATATTTTAATTATTTTCCTGCGGCGGCCGTCGTCGGTTGCCTTCTTGCGTCGCACTCCTTTGCTCAGATGGGAAACGACAATCCCACCAGCGTCACCGGAGAGTTCAGTGGCAGCATCACCACGGGTGGCCAGTACGATCCTTATACCGGTAATGCCAAAAGGATGATAGACGACATTGTGGTTCCGGGCAGCATCGGCGCTTACCCGCTCAAATGGACGCGAATCTTGAATACCCGCAGTGGCTGGACCAATTCCTACAATTGGGGCTTGTGGTTCAGGGCCCCTCAGCCGCCGCACGGAGGCGAAGAACAGTACGAAGGGCCCGTTGGCGGTGTGTCCTACCCCGATGGCCGCCACATCGATTTATGGGACCAAGGAGAACAGTTCCTATACGACGCGGAAGGCCCTAGAGGTATGTTCAATAAAATCATGGATCGAGGGGGCGGCTATTATGACCTGGTGCTAGGTGATGGCGGCAAAGTCGTCTTTTATATGCCTCCGGCGAATATCACGACGACAGGCTGGGCCTTCGCTCAGGCCATCGTCGATCCCTATGGACAAATCACTACCCTCGATCGTGACGCCAATGGCAAGCTGATCAGAGTAACCGAGCCAGGCGGGCGCTACCTCCAAATCAATTATAACGGGACGCCTCCATACGACGTCGGCAGTGTGCAGGCCTTTGATGGCCGCGGCAACCTCATCGAAACGGTCAGTTATGGCTACACCCAGGTCTGGGTGAATTCGTTCTATCATTACAACCTCACCCAGGTCTATTACGATGATGGAACCCAGGCCGCATATACCTATGAACTTTCGAATCTTCATAATAGCCCGAATCCGGGCTATTCGGCCACTCCGGACGTGGTGCACAGTTGCGACGACGTGCGCTACGCCGGTCCCATGAAGCAAATAGAATACGAATATGTGCAATGGGGCGAGGCGGCGCCCGCCTATGTCGCCTGGGGCCAGATAAAAAGCGAAAGGAACTTCACCACTCATCAGATTGTTTCCCAAGTCAGTCATCCGGCGTCTTCCTACGATGCAACCATCAACCAGCGCACCGAAACCCGGGGAGACGGGGCCACGCGTCTGTTCTCCTACGGTCTCCCGGGAGACGTCGACCATTACACCGATTTTAAGAATCAAACGACCTACCTTTACCCATTCACCGATGCCCGTGGGAACGCGACCATGATCGAGTATGAACCGGCGTTGCGCGCCGTGAAGAAAATCACCCATCCTGATTCGTCGACCATCGAATTCAGCTTCTCCGATTCGAACAATGTCTACAATTCCTACTACCTCAGCGGGCGCAAAGATGAGAATAATCATTGGATCTATTACGACCGCGACGGGAACCACCGCATCTGGCAGACCCGCTACCCGGATGGCAGCTTCGAGCAGTTTACCTACAATCAGTTTGGCCAGGTCCTGACCCATCGCCTCACTAGCGGAGGCACCGAGAGTTTCACTTACGACTATCGGGGCCTGAAGACGAGCTCCACCGATCCATTGGGAAACGTTACCACCTACAATTACTTTTGGAACGACCGGCTCCAGAACATGGTCGATCCGTATGGAAACGCGACCTGGTACGATTACAACCAGCGCGGCCAGATCACCCGGGTAACCCACCAGGACGGCAGTTACATCGAGAACGGTTACAACCCGGACGGCACCCTGGCCTGGACGAGCGACGAGTTGCGTCACGCCACCAGCTACACCTACGACGAATATAAACGCGTCCTCACCGTGACCAACCCGCTCGGCCAGACCGGCACCACAAACTATGAGCCATGGAACGGCGCCGGTAGTTTGTCGCACACCGGTTCCTCTGTTTACTGGACCTCCTCGCCCTTGGGCAGAGTCACCCATTTCGCTTACGACGAGAACTTGCGCCGCATCGTCATGCGGCAGGCGCCGGGAACCGCCGCCGATGCCTGGTCATATTTCTGGTACGACCAGGTGGGTAACCTCGTCACCACCCAGGACCTGCGCGGTTACCAGAGCAACTTTGGCTACGACGGACGGAACCGCAAAATCTGGGCGATGGATGCCTTGGGCCAGGTAACTCACTTGTATCCTGACGCGGCTGGTAACGTAACCAGCGTTCAGTTGGCGGACGGCAACTGGGAAAGCAAGGTGTATGATGTCATGAATCGGGTGACCAGCGATACCGACCCGGTGGGGCGCGTAACCCGGTTCGATTACACGGCATCGGGCAAGCTCTGGCATGTCTTGGATGGGAATAATCAGCAGACCACCTTTGGCTACGATGCGCTCGACCGCAAAATCCAGATGACCTATCCAAACGGGGATTACCAGCAGTGGGGCTACGACGCGAACAGCAATTTGACCAGCCGCCGCACAGTCAACGGCAGTGTCCAATACTTCAGCTACGATAATCGCAATAAGCCGGTGTGGATGTCGTGGAGCAACGGAGCCGATTGGACCTACTTCCAACACGATCTGGTCGGGCGGGTCACGTGGATCCAGAACCCGTATGCGATCGCGTCGCGGGGCTACGACGCGGCGGGCCGGCTGACGGCGGACAATCAATATCAGCCGGCGATCGGGTGGAAAGAAGTCCATTACGAGTATGGGAGCGACGGGGAGCAGACCCGGCTTTATCTTCCTGGCACGGACTACGATCGGAGTTATGGTTACGACGAGATGGGGAGGCTACGCACGATTGGCGACACCGGGTCAGGCGGGACCTGGTTTTCCTATAGCTACGACGCGGCGAGCAACGAGACCCAGCGCTACAACATGTTTAATAACGTCGCGCAAAACTACGGGCGCGATGCGCTGGGGAGAATGTCGCAGCGGCATATCTATTCCCCCGCGGCTGGCAATATCTCGGTGGAGCATTATTATTACGACGCGATGAGCCGGCTCAGTTCGACCTACCGGGAGGAAGATGGCTTGAGCGACAGCTTTGGCTACGATGCGTCCGGGCAGCTGACCGGCATGAACTCCCCACGGAGTAATCGGTGGATCAATTACAACTGGGACAACGCGGGCAACCGGACCCAGGTGAACGACAACGGCTGGGCGTATTCCTACGGAGCGAACAGCCTCAACCAATATGCGTGGACCGGCGACGGCGGGGGAGTGGGCAACGGAAGCGAGCACGAGATTGGGTCGTATCAGGGGATAAGCTACGGCTATTACGGAGACAGGCGGCTGGCGTCGGTGAGCGGCCCGGGCGGCACATACAATCTTGCCTACGACGGCCTGGGTCGAACCGTGCAGCGGAGTCTGAACGGCGTGACTACCTACTACGTCTATGATGGCGAAAAACCGATCTATGAATATAAAGCCGACGGTTCGACTGCCGGGTGGAATGTGTATGGGAAAGGGATCGATGAACCCTTGCTGCGGGCCGACTACGTAGCAGCGCCCGGTGGCCAAGGATACTTTTACCAGCAGGACCACGAAGGCAGCGTGACCCATCTCACGGGCTGGGGCGGAGAAGTGATCGAGAGCTATCGTTACGATGCCTTCGGGGCGCCCACGACCACTTACAGCGCCGGAAGCTTTAACAACCGCTTCAAGTTTACGGGCCGGGAATACTTGCCGCAATTTGGCATCTATGAGTATCGGAACCGGGCTTATCACCCGGGTCTCGGCCGCTTCATGAGCGAAGACCCGAGCGGGTTTTCTGCCGGAGACTACAATCTCTTCCGCTACTGCCACAATGATCCAGTAGATCGGACTGACCCGGCAGGACTGTTGGACACGGCCACCGCCATTTGGAACATGGCTAAATTCTTTGATAGCTCGAGCACCTTCCGAGGAGAGTATAACGATTGGATGAACCCTCCACGAATGCAGGCTGGAATGGATGGAGCGGGCGGCGGGAATGATAACGGCAAGTTTTACGGCGAAGTAAAAAACTTTATTGGCAAATATCGACCTGAGGCTGGAAACGTAAGTCCAGCTGAAATCGGCCATGCGTTAGTGGAGGATGCGCAAGAGGCTGCTGGCAAGACGGCGGACTACATCCGCCATGATTCGAAAGGGAACTGGGGTATTGAATGGTCCTCTGCTCGTTATATCAAGGATGGCCATTTGGTCAAAGCTGGACCCGCCCCAGGTCTACCTTATAGGTTTGCGCCACATGCCCTGTTACCAACACTGTCAGGACTGCGTCCATTTACGGGATCACATAGCCATGGTCCCCAGAGCGAGAAAGGGTTTTCCCCGGGAGATTTTGCTAGCGCTAGGGGTCAATTTACTCATGGAACGCCTTATATTAGTTCTGTCGCATCCAGTACCGACCGAGGGACTGTTGTCCACATTTATATGGCAGGGGGCAGCTCCTTCTCATCCATAAACGGCAACTTTTTTTTGGAACACTAATGAAACAAATCGCGAAATCTGCTCGGTTCGTTCTCCTAGTTCAGTCACTCGCCTACTTTGGGCTTGGATTTGTTTCCATTTTTCCGGCCTATGGAGCCAGCGAAAAATTTGACAGTGCTGACGACCATCTTATCCCAGTAGAATACAGATTCGACCAATCGTACCAGGCGCTAGTTAGCAGTAGGCTGTTTGTAGGGCGGGCGAATCTTCGGATTGTGACGCTGCCTTCGCATGCGACCGAGGGAGAGACTGTTGTAGCGCTTTGTTCGCACTGTCAGGAAACGGCCGAGACGAGGGTGACCGTGACGCGAGCCGAGCGAAGTTTATGGTCTGCCAAATTCGGCCAAGATCCAAAATTCACTCACGGCCCCGCCCCAAAGGTTAGACGTTGTGACGCCGCAATACCAAACTCATTAGCCGAAGTTATATTTAAGGCGGTCAAGAAAATGGTGGATGAAACGCGCGCCCTGCGCAATCGAGAAAACGTGGTTGTTCTTGATTCGACTGACACGGTATTCTCCATCGAAGGATCCGACGGCCGCCGATCTCAAGGTTTACTGACCCCATACGCAGCAGGAAAGAATGGGGCCGCTATGCGCCGACTGACGGATTTCCTTATGAAATATTGCGAATCGCAACCGTCGCTTCGCCCCCCATTTTTGAAGAAGATCAAAACTGAAGCGCATAATCTCACCCCGTAGATAGGGACTTGCCGGAATGAGAAGATGGGGTCCCGCCTAAACATTTGGCATTTGAAGGCCGCAACCCAGGGTCAGAAGAAGAGGGGTCAGAGCTAACTATTGACACAAACGAATCGATTCGCCGCCTGGCACCAGGCGCGATGTGCTGGGGAGAATGTCGCAGCGACATATCTATTCTCCCTCGGCTGGCAATATCTCGGTGGAGCATTATTATTACGACGCGATGAGCCGGCTCAGTTCGACCTACCGGGAGGAAGATGGCCTGAGCGACAGCTTTGGCTACGATGCGTCCG
>JBEEHT010000036.1:0-8605 GCA_041167545.1 Verrucomicrobiota bacterium | reverse complement strand
CACGGAGCACACGTGTTATTACGCGGAAGCGATTGAGCGCTTGAGAGGTCCCTCGCCGTCTCCGCGGCTCGGGATGACATGCCTTCCTTACTTTCCCAACAGAATCGGCGTCTGCTGGATCTTGTCGGCGTGCTTCGCCAGCTCTTCGCGAAACACCATCGTCAGGCCGGCGTCGTGCAGGATATTCATGTCGGTGTTGTGCTTACGGACATCGTCGTTCTCCCACGATTCGTTCCACCAGCAAAAACCGATCACCGCCGGCCAGCGCCCGGAAAATAAATCGTCCAGCGCGCTCCGGGCCCACTCGCTCGCGCCAACTTTTCGATGATGAATATCGCAACCGAATTCCGCGATCACGATCGGCTTTCCGGGCGCGACCTTCGTCAGCCGCGGATAGGCCGTCCGCATTTTGAACCGGAAACTTTCGGTGCCATCCACCGCGCGCGGGGTGAGCGGTCCATACGCGCTTAACGCGACCCAATCGCAGTAATTTTCTCCCGGATAATAATTCTCAAACCGGTTCCATTTCGCTTCCGGTTCGTCGAGCCAGTTCACGTGCCAGATCCATTGCAGATTGTCGCCGCCTTCGCCGCGCATCGCATCGACGATGTGCCGATAAGCGGCGACATAGCGGCGCGGACCTTCCGTGGCGCCGCCATTCCATTTTCCATTCCACGAAAACCAATTCCCATTCGGCTCCGTTCCCCATTCAATCAGGAGCGGCGAGCCGAATGCCTTCGCGTCACGCGCCCACGACTTGAGGTCGTCATCAAATTTCCCCGCCAAAATATTCGAGAGACTAAAAGTTTCCTCGGCGTGGCTTTGCTCGAGATCGGAGCGCAGCATGAGACGGATATAGGGGACCTTGCCCAGGCCGCGAATCCATTCGCACGTTACGCCAGGAAACTTTCTCGATTCGGACCAATTGTTCGAAAAGAAAATCCAAGTCGTTTTCGTCCCGAGCGTTTGTTCGAAAAGGGCTACGTTTGCTGCGGTGATGTCGTGCTCTGTCGGGTCGTGCTCCGCCGCCGGCTCATCGAAATAAAGTCCCTGATACAGCTTTCCGGTCGGCGGCGAAGTAACGAGCTGTGCTCCGCGCGCGACGGAGGCGGCTAGCAGAGCCACCACGATCGCACGCCCAAACACCATCGCCGAACGTAGCACATCAAGGAGCGGCGGTTTACAAACCGCCGACCCAAATAAAACGGCGGTCTGGAGACCGCCGCTCCTTGAAAAATCAATTATTCTTCGCCGCGTCGCGCAATTCGCGGATCCGATCGTGCGCTCGCTTCACGTCGGCATATTGCCGGGAAATGGTTTCGCGGATTGGCGAGGAAAGTTCCTCCTCTTCCATGGCCTTTTTGTATTCAGCCACGGCGGAATCTTCCCCGCGCTCGCACTCGGCCAGGATCGCGTGATCGTCCGCGCTGGTGATGGCCGATTTCAAATTGATCCAGGCCCGATGCATCGCTCCCGCGGTGCTGCTGGTATTTTCCGGGTTGTGCTCGCCCAGGCTGATGGCTTCGTTTTGCAGTTCGCCCGCGAATTTGGAACGCTGAAGTGAAAACTCGCTGAAGAGCGTTTTCAGCTGCGAATCCTTGACGGCTTCCGACGCCTCGCGAAAACCTTGCTGGCCATCTTTGAGCGTTTCGATCAACCCATTGATCGTTGAGATAATTTCCTTTTGTTGACTCATATACCGTCAATACGGATTTCGCGGGAAATCGGGCGTCTTTTTCCGAGAAAGTTTGCGGCAACGCGGTTCGGCCTTAGCTTTCTTCATGAATAACAAAGTGAAGGGCAAGGATCTGACGAAGGAAGCGCCGCGCAGTCCGCGGCTGCGCATCGGCGGTTACGCAATCTTGGCGCGGACCTATGACAAATGCTGCGCGCTCATCGCCGGGAACATCGGCGAATATCATTTCGATTGTCCGCTGGATAACATGCTTTTTGGTTTCAAGGGCGTGAAGGGCGACGACTTCAAGGCAGAAGTCGAGAAGGGCGCGACGGACGAAGAAATGGCGAAATGGCTCGATACTCACGGCGAAAAGAAAACGCCGGAGGAAGTGAAGGCATGGAGCGATGGCGTGGAGGCGGCGAATCCTTACAACGATCCGGAGAAGCGCGAGTGGTTCGAGGAACAGGTGAAGCCGCATGGCCTCGATCCCGCGAAGACGACGCTCTTCGATTGGCTCGAGACGGACGACAAGGCGAGCTACCAGAAGGCGGCGTAACGGAGCACGGGCATCTTGCCTGTGCGGCCGTCAGGCGTCTCGCCTGACACCTAATCGCTGCGGAAGAAACAGGCGAGACGCCCGTTTGCCGCACAGGCAAGATGCCTGTGCTCCGACCGTTCGGCGCGCGAGATTCGTTTCAGAGATGGCATGGGCATTTCTCTGAAACCACAGCACCTCAATCGCTACCGCCAGATCGCGTGGCTCTTCGTCAAGTATGGCCGGTCCGATCTGGTCAAAGACGCTGGCCTCGAAGAAACGCTCGAGGCCGAACAGCGCGTTACGCCGAAGGAAGCCGCGAAGGCCAGCGAGCTCGCGGACGATCTGGAAAAGCTCGGACCGACTTTTGTAAAACTGGGCCAGCTTCTTTCCACCCGCGTGGAGCTCATGCCGCGGGCTTATCTCGAAGCGCTCGCGCGGTTGCAGGACAAGGTCGAGCCGTTCGCGTTCGACGAAGTCGAGAAGATCGTCGCGTCGGAACTCGGCGTGCGGATGTCGAAGGCGTTTTCTGATTTCGATGTCACCCCAATGGCGGCCGCGTCGCTCGGCCAGGTGCATCGCGCGCGTTTACGAGATGGCCGCCAGGTCGCGGTGAAAGTGCAGCGCCCGGGAATTCGGGAAGCGATGCTGGAAGATCTCGACGCGCTCGATGAGATCGCGGAATTTCTCGATAACCACACCGCCGCCGGCAAGCGCTACGAGTTTTGCCAGATGCTCGATCAATTCCGCAAAAGCCTTTTGCGCGAGCTCGATTACCGGCAGGAAGCGACGAATCTCACCACGATCGGCGCGCACCTGAAGGAGTTCGAACACATCGTCGTTCCGGAGCCGATCATGGATTACAGCACCTCGCGTGTGTTGACCATGCAGTACGTGCACGGGATAAAAATCACGGACCTGAGCCCGCTCGCCCGGATGGAATTCGATGGCGGCGCGCTCGCCGAAGAGCTTTTCCGCGCATACCTGCAGCAGATTTTGGTGGACGGTTTTTTCCATGCCGATCCGCATCCGGGTAACGTTTTTCTAACTGACGATTATCAGATCGCGCTGATCGATCTGGGAATGGTCGGCCGGATCATGCCGGGATTGCAGGAACAGCTTCTGCAACTTCTGCTTTCCATCGCCGAAGGACGCGGGGACGACGCGGCGGACATCGCCATTAGGATTGGCGATCGGAAGGAAGATTTCGCGGAGAAGGAATTCAAGCACGCCATCGCGGAGATCGTCGCCAAACAACAAGGCGCCACGGTCGAGCAGATGCAGGTGGGACGCCTCGTGCTCGAAGTCACCCAGGCCTCGGGCGAAAACGGTGTGCGGGTGCCGGCCGAGTTAACCATGCTCGGTAAAACGCTTCTCAATCTCGATCAGGTCGGACGCGCGATCGAGCCGAGCTTCGATCCGAACGCTTCCATTCGCCGCAATGCCGCGCAGATCATGCAGCAACGCCTCATGAAAAGTTTTTCGCCGGGAAATCTTTTCAGCGGCGTGTTGGAACTGAAGGATCTCGTGCAGCGTCTTCCGGCCCGACTCAACAAGATCATCGACGCGATCGCCAACAACGAGATGAAAATTTCCGTGGATGCGATTGATGAGAAGACGCTCGTGCTCGGCTTCCAAAAAGTGGCGAACCGGATCACGGTCGGTTTGATCATCGCCGCGCTGATCGTGGGCGCCGCGATGATGATGCGGGTCGAGACCTCCTTCCGAATTTGGGGATATCCCGGCCTGGCGATTCTTCTTTTCCTCGCAGCGGCCGGCGGCGGCGTGGTCCTGCTCATCAACATTCTTTTCTACGACAAAGGTGAGAAGTAGGGTGTCTGCCTCTTCTGTAGCCGTCGCCCTGTGGGCGACGCGAGGGTTGTGTCCATATCAGCGCTTCACTCACGCTTCGCACAGCGAAGCGGCTACAGAAGAATGACAAGACCAATCGATCCCGGCGTTCGCATCGGTCACGTCCACCTGAAAGTTTCCGACATCGAAAGTGCGCTTGCGTTTTACTGTGGCGTTCTCGGCTTCGAAGTGACCCAGCGATATGGGGACCAGGCAGCGTTCATTTCCGCCGGCGGTTATCATCATCACATTGGGTTGAATACTTGGGAAAGTTTTGGCGGCTCGGCTCCTCCGCCGAACTGCACCGGCCTGTTTCATCTTGCGATTGTTTATCCGACGCGCGCGACCCTCGCCGATGCGTTACGTAGATTGACCGCCGCAAATATTCCGTTAGACGGCGCTACCGATCACGGCGTAAGCGAAGCGCTCTATCTTCGCGATCCGGATGACAATGGAGTGGAACTTTATTGGGATCGACCGAAAGATCTCTGGCCGCGCGGCCCAAAGGGCGAGCTGGCCATGTTCTCTCGCCCGCTCGATCTCGACGATTTGTTGCGCGAGTAGGTGCGAGCGCTGTCAGGCGGGTCATCCCGAGGCTGGCGAAGCGCGCCGAGGGACCTCTCAATTGGAATAAGGGGCTTTCGCCAACCATGGCGCGTTCGCTGACGCCACACGCCGGTTGCTTCGCGGAAGCGATTGAGCGCCCGCGAGGTCCCTCGCCGTCTACGCGGCTCGGGATGACACACTTTTGGAAGCGCTACGACTTCACGATCGGCGGGACGATATCTTCCGTCGGACCTTCGTCAACGCCGTGCCTGAGCTTGCTGTGGCGGACGCTGTAGAGAAAATAAATTACCAGGCCAACGATCAACCAGCCGATAAAGCGGATCCACGTTTCAATCGGCAAGCTCAGCATGAGCGCCGCGCACAAGACAACGCCGATAATGGGAAAGATCGGAACGAATGGAACGCGGAATGGACGAGGACGGCTGGGATCTGTCTTGCGCAAAACGATCACGCCTAGACAAACGAGGACGAAGGCAAAAAGCGTTCCGATGTTCGTCAGATCGGAAAGCGAACCGATGTCCGCAATCATGGCCACGCCGCCGACCAATATGCCGGTGAGAATTGTCGTGACATGAGGCGTGCGAAAGCGCGGATGAATCCGTCCAAAGAAGTGCGGCAGTAATCCGTCGCGTGACATCGCCATCAGGATCCGAGGTTGACCAAGCTGAAAGACAAGGAGCACTGATGTTAATCCGGCCAGGGCACCGGCACTAACGAGTGCTTGTGCCCACGGCTTGCTGGCAAACGCGGTCGCCACGGCCGCGGAGTCGCCGAGATAAACCGTGTATTTCTTGATACCGGTGAGCACGCCGGACATGAGCACGTAAAGAATTGTGCAAATCGCCAGGCTCGCGATCATTCCGATCGGCAAATCGCGTTGTGGATTGCGCGTTTCTTCCGCAGTGGTGGAAATGGCGTCGAACCCGATGAAGGCGAAAAACACAATGGCCGCGCCACTCATCACGCCACCAAAGCCCGAGGGCATGAACGGATGCCAGTTCGTCGGATTCACCATGAACGAACCGAAGGCAATAAAGAAGACAACGACCGCCACCTTGATGATGACGATGGTTGAGTTGGTCGTCGCGCTTTCGCGGATTCCGTAAATGAGAAGGACGGTAACCGCCGCCACGATTAGGAGCGCGGGCAAATTCACCGCGAAGGCGTGGCCGAAAAGGACCGGCAAAGTCGTCGAAGAATATGCCTGCAACGAGTCGCCGCCGTTCGCGACGATTGTTTGCGCGGTTTGCCAATCAGTCACGGCCCAAAGCGGAAAGCGCAGATGCAGCAAACTTCCGCACAAGCTCACAAAGTATCCGGACCAGCCGACCGCGACGGCCATGTTGCCGACGGCGTATTCCAGGATGAGATCCCACCCGATGATCCACGCGATGATCTCGCCGAGGGTCGCGTAGGAATAAGTGTAGGCGGACCCAGAAACGGGAATCATCGCCGCCAGCTCCGAATAGCACAGCGCGGCGAATCCACAGGCCACCGCCGCGATTACGAATGAAAACACCACCGCCGGTCCCGCCGCTGGTCGCCCCATCACCAGCTCGGTGTGAGCGAGAAGCGATTGGATGTAATTGAGCACCGGCGTTTTCATAAACGATGCCGAGGCGACTTGTTCGCCCGCCGCCGCCGTGCCGGCGAGCGCGAAAATTCCCGCGCCAATAATTGCGCCAATCCCGAGACAGGTGACATCGAAGGCGCCGAGGGAGCGTTTCATTTGCCGTTCCGGCGCCGCCGCCTCTCTCATTAAGCGATCGGGACTTTTGGTTCTGAAAAGATGCGAAGCCATTTCGGTTCCTCGGTTGACGTTGTCCGAAGAAGAATCGTGGCAGCGCGGTGCGATGAGGGTCAATCCTCAAGTTTTCGCGGTGCGAATGGCGCGAGATTAGCTCGAAAAATGCCATGCCTGTTTTCAGCGGCGCCAATCTCATCGGCGGATTACTCTTCGGGTCGATCGGCTTCGTCGCGTTCGTTTACGGAAAACGAATGCACGTTTGGAAGCCGATGTTGCTCGGCATCGCGCTGATGGCCTACCCGTATTTCGTGAGCAACGACGTGGTGCTCTTCGTCATCGGCGCGGTGGGAACAGCAGCGCTGTTTCTGTTTCGCGAATAGTTCTTCTGTAACCGCTTCGCTATGCGAAGCGTGGGATAGACTTTCACCCGCCAAACCCACGCCGCCCACAGGGCAGCGGCTACAGAAAGGCAAGACGAGCTCGCTTGCTGAGCGCGCAGGCAACTGATACATCGGCGGTATGGGTCGCCAATGGCTGCACGCGAAACGAGAGGTCGCCGGACTGAAGAAAGGCCAGCTCGTTGGCAAGCTCGTGAAAGAAATCATGGTCGCGGCCAAGCTGGGCGGCGCGGAGCTCGGCGGTAATCCACGCCTGGCCGCCGTCGTGGACAAAGCGCGTAAAGCCAGCGTGACGCGCGACGTGATCGAGCGCGCCATCAAAAAGGGCGCCGGAATCGGCGACGACAAGCTCATCATGGAGCACGTCGTCTTTGAAGGTTACGCGCCGAACAAGGTGGCGCTGATCGTGGAAGTTCTGACCGATAACAACAACCGCACCGCGCCGGAAATTCGCGTTCTCTTCAAAAAAGGCGGGCAGCTCGGCGCGCCCGGAAGCAACAAGTTTCTCTTCGACCACGTCGGGCTCGTAGAAGCGCACCACGCCGACCCGGCTGCGGATATTGAAGCTGCCGCGATCGAAGCCGGCGCGCAAAACGTCGAGCCGCTTTCGCACACGGAGAACGACGATATCCCGCAAGGAACTGCCGGTGCGCGTTTCATTACGGAACGCGGTGACTTGCACGCGGTCTCGCAATGGCTCGCGGCCAATGGATGGACGATCGTGACCAGCGAGCTCGGTTATCTCGCCAAAAACTTTCCGGAATTGACCGATGACGAGCGGGCTCACACCGGCGAGTTTCTCCAGACCCTGGAAGATCACGACGACGTCCATCGGGTCTGGGCCGCGATAAAATGATGCCGATTCCATGAGCGACGAACTCGATCAAATTATCCTGGCGGACGCCGCTTCGAGCGTAGCCGAGGAGCCGCCGAGACGGCGCGGGATCTTTGGCCTCCGGCGCCGGTCGGAACTGCCCGCGCAGCCGCTGACCCATTGCGAGAATTGCGGCGCGCCGTTAACCGGCGAGTTCTGCAGCCAGTGTGGGCAGCATGCGATCGATTACCGCCGCTCGATCCTTCGGGTCGTGTTGGACGCCGCCGATTCCTTCCTGAACTGGGACACGAAATTTCTCCAAACGTTGAAGCTGCTTTTGCTGCGCCCCTGGCAGCTGACGAACGACTTCAATACCGGTCGCCGCGCCCGCTATGTTCATCCGCTTCGGCTCTATCTCATTGCCAGCCTCATCTTTTTTCTCATGGCGCGCGCGATCAACTGGGATTCGTCGGGCCCGATTGAATTGACAACGCAGGACCGCGTGGAGCTCGTGGCCAGCCTTGGAAAGTTGACCGCGCCCGACTCACCACTCACGCCGGAACAACGCGAAAAGGTGGAGGCGACCCGCACGAAGCTATTGGAAGGCCAGGGAGTTCTCACCGAGCAGGAACGCACCGAGCTCAAGGCAACCTTCCGAGAGTTTCTCAAATCCACTCTGCGAAAGAAACTCGACCCAGGAGAACGCGCGAAGATGTCCACCGCGATCGCCAACATTCCCGAACCGCCGGATCCTGTCATCGAAACCAAACCGGGAGATCCGCCAGTTAGCGCGACCCCGAAGCCAAGGAAGAAGGACCCACTCCATTTCACCATGGGCAAGGAAGGCGAGAAGAAAACGCCTTTCGCATTGTGGTTGGAGCGCCAGGTGAAGGAAAAGATCGGCGAGGATGGCGCCAAGCTCAGGCCTTTCCTGGACACCCTGAGAAATAACATCCCGGTGATGATGCTTTGCTGCATCCCGCTTTTTGCCTTCGTCCTAAAGATTCTCTACATC
>JBEEHT010000035.1:0-3713 GCA_041167545.1 Verrucomicrobiota bacterium | reverse complement strand
CAGCGTCACCGAAGTGAACGACTTGCTCCAGCGTTTCAATCAGATGCGAAAGATGATGAAGAACGCCGGGAAAATGAAAAAGATGATGGCGCAAATGGCGCGGATGAAAAATTAACGATATGGCAGTCTCAATCAGATTACGCAGAGAAGGCGCGAAAAATCGCCCGTACTACAAGGTAGTGGTGGCGGACAGCCGCAGTCCGCGCGACGGAAAATTTATCGAGCTCATCGGAACCTACGATCCGAAGAAGCCCGATCATAACAGCACCTTGAAGCTGGACCGGATCGATCATTGGATTTCGAAAGGCGCACAGCCATCAGACACGGTGCGCAGCCTGATCAAGAAAAATAAAAAGAACGCCACGGGCGCGACTCCAGAAGTTGCTGCGCCGAAACCGGCACCCGAAGCCACTGCCCCCGAACCGGCACCCGAAGCTGCTGCTCCGGCTGAACCTACCGCAGCGGCGGAACCGACGGTCGCCGTGGAACCGCCCGCGACTCCCGCGGCCGAGTGATCAAGGAGGGGCGATTTTTCAATCGCCCTTCTTAAGACGGCGGTTTCAAACCGCCGCTCCTTGGGCTTGTAAAACGGCGCTCGAAAGAATTATCTCAATTCGACGCGCGCAGTCCGTCGCTACAGGCAAATGAAGAAATTCTTCCTGGTAATTTTCTCCGCTGCTCTCGCACTTCCTGTCTTCGGACAGAGCGTTTCGGTTAAAGACGGCAACGTCCAGTTCACCAACAAAGCGGGCCAAACCACCGCGCTTACCTCGAGCGGGCGCGATTCCGGACCGGTTTTGGCGCCCGACGGCAAATGGGTGGTTTTTGTTCGGAAAGTGGACGGTAAAAAAATCGCGACCGGCTCCGATGAAGTGGATCCGACTGAGCTCTGGCAGGTTCGCATCGACGGGAAAGAGGCAGCCTTGCTCCTCAAGTGCCGCGAATCTCAAAAACCGGAGTCGGTGATTGCCGCGTTCGAGAACCTCGCATTCTCCACCAACGGAAAGCTCGTCTACTTCGTTACGCCCGCTTGGGCGACCTCGGGCGCCGTCCACGTGGTCGACACCACGAACCGCAAGGAGCGTTACGTTTTGGCTGGCAACGATCTGAAGGTCGTGCCGTCCGGCGAATACAAGGATTGCCTGCTCGTCCAGCAGCACCGCTATTTCGTTGGCGGCGGTTCTTATGATTGGTTTTGGTTGATGCGTCCGGACGGCAAGGAAGTCGGTCCAGTCGGCGAGGACACTTCGAATTTCGAGGCGACCTACGGGAAATAGGTGGATCGAGCGCTCCGTCGCTCGATGATTTTCCTGGCTACGCCAGCATGCCTGTCATCGCGCGACGGAGCGCTCGATCCACCGGCGTGACAAGAGAGCAAGCTTCAGGTAGCTTGAGACTCATGAAACAGTTCCTGGAATTCGTCATTCGCCAGCTCGTCGAGTTTCCAGATGAGATGATGCTCTCGGAGATCCCATCTGGAAAGACGACGATCTTCCGGGTCCAGCTGCGCCAGACGGATGTGGGCCGAGTTATCGGACGCAACGGCCAGACGATTCAGGCCATTCGCGCGTTACTGGCCAGTTCAGCCGCCCGTCACGGCGAGCGCGCGACGCTCGAGATCGTGGAGTAAAGTAGAGCGCTGCCATGCGCATCGATATCCTGACGCTCTTTCCAGAAGTCTGCCGCGCGCCGTTGAATGAAAGCATGATGAAGCGTGCCCAGGAAAGCGGCGCGGTGGAGCTGCGGATTCACAATTTGCGTGATTGGACCACTGACAAACATCACGTGGTGGATGATGCACCTTTCGGCGGCGGGCAGGGGATGGTGATGAAGCCGGAACCGATTTTCAACGCGGTCGAGGAATTGCGGGGTGAGAAGAAAACGTCCAACGTCCAACCTCCAACATCCAACATCGAATTGAAGAAGCCGAAGGTGATTCTGATGTCGCCTGCCGGGCGGCGCTTCAATCAGCAAATGGCAAAGGAGTTTTCAAGCGAATCACATCTCGTCATCATCTGCGGTCATTACGAAGGAATCGATCATCGCGTGATCGAGCATCTGGTGGATGACGAGATTTCCATTGGCGATTACGTCCTGACCAACGGCGCCATAGCCGCCGTGGTTTTTGTCGATGCGATCGTCCGCTTGCTGCCGGGCGTGCTCGGACATGAGCAATCGGCCGCGGATGACAGCTTCAGCGGCGGATTGCTGGAAGGGCCGCAGTACACGAGGCCCGCCGAATTTCGCGGATGGAAGGTGCCGGAGGTGTTGCTCTCCGGGAATCACGCGGGGATTGCGGAGTGGCGGAAAAAAGAAGCGTTGCGGCGCACCCGCGAAAGCCGTCCGGATTTATTGGGGTAAACACTCGGAGTTAAAGAACAAGCATGCGAGGATGTAAGCATGGGAAGCGCCGGTCTTAATCTCCTCGCGGGATGGGTCGCGATGCTGGCTGGCGCCATCTCGGGCGCGATGATCGGGTTGTATTTCCACCGGGAAGAATGGCTGGGAGGATACTCCTCTTTTCCCCGCCGGATGGTGCGTCTGGGACACATTTCTTTCTGGGGACTGGGACTGATCAACCTGCTCTTTGCCCTTACTGTGCGAGCCATGGAGCTTTCGGGAATGAATGTGCGCGTGGCGTCGGCTGCCTTCATTCTCGGTTTGATTACGATGCCGTTGTGCTGCTTCCTCACGGCGTGGCGGAAACCGTTCCGGCACTTTTTTCCGATCCCGGTGCTTTCGGTCGCGGCCGGCATTGTCTTTCTTCTCCTGGGATGGGCCGCCAAGTGAAAATCGGTTTCGTCGCGATGAGCGGAGTGCGCGCTCATAATAAGGAACTGACCAAACTGGGACTGACGCTCCCGGGTTTCGTTGAGCGCAACAAAACCATCGCCTCGCTCCCGAGCCTGGGACTGCTCACGCTCGCCGGATTAACGCCCGATGATTTTGAGGTGGAATATTTCGAAGTCCCGGACATCGAAGCGTTGACCGAGCTTCCTGGTCCGTTTGATCTCGTCGCGATTTCAAGTTTTAGCGCCCAGATCAAAGAGGCTTACCAGCTCGCGGGCCGTTACCGTGCCGCGGGGATGAAGGTCGCGCTCGGCGGCTTGCACGTGAGCGCCTGTCCGAGCGAGGCCGCGCTGCATGCGGACACTATTGTGGTGGGCGAAGGGGAACCGTCATGGCCGGCGCTTCTCGCCGATTTGCGTCGCGGTGAGCTAAAAGCGGTTTACGATTCGCGGAAGACGAACTTCAATCTGGCCGACGCTCCCATGCCGGCGTTCCATCTGCTCGACGTGGACCGCTACAATCGCATTACGGTGCAGACCCAGCGCGGCTGCCCCTGGCGGTGTGACTTCTGCGCGGCTTCCATTCGCATCTCGCCGATCTACAAAATCAAACCGATTGAGAAAGTGATCGCCGAAATCCGGCGGATTAAGGAGATCTGGTCCCATCCTTTCATTGAGTTTGCCGACGACAACAGCTTCGTAAACAAGGCGCATTCGAAGGCCCTTCTCCGGGCGCTGAGCAAAGAGAACATCCGCTGGTTTACCGAGACCGACGTATCCGTCGCGGAAGATGGCGAGCTGCTGGAACTGATGCGCGAAAGCGGTTGCGCGCAGGTGCTGATCGGATTCGAGAGCCCTTCTCGCAGCGGCCTGAATGGGGTGGAAGAGCGGGCGAATTGGAAAGCCCGGCAGCACGATCGCTAC
>JBEEHT010000034.1:0-12540 GCA_041167545.1 Verrucomicrobiota bacterium | reverse complement strand
ATGAAGGCGGCGTTCGGTTTACGTTTTGAAGTGGCTTTTTTGGCTGTGGGTTTCGGCATAGAGGCTGATTAATCCTTCACTCGTAGGAGGGCAATACTAATTTTACCGAATCGAAAACTTTTCTCGGGCCTCAATTTGACCGCCGGACGGCCACCGCGGCCACGTCGTCCGGCGAAGGCTTGCCGCCGTCGTTGTTCGCGGCCCCATCCACGACTCGGGTGAGCAACGCCTGGGCGCTCTCCGCCATGGGCTGCAACATTTCCGAAAGCCGGCTGGAAGAAAGCCGCGGGTTCTCGTCATGTCCCGCGCCGTAGAGGCCATCGGTGTAGAGAAAAAACGCGTCGCCCGGTTCCAGCGCCACATTGGTTTCCACAAATTCCGAGCGCTCCAGGAGACCCAGCGGCGGAGCGGATGAGGGAATCGATTCCGTGCCGCCAGCGCCGCGGGCGACCAGCAATGGCGGATGTCCTGCGCCCACTACGCTGATCCGGCCCGTCGCCGAATCGAGCGCCACGCACATTGCGGTCATGAAGGAGCGCGCTCCGAAAATACTGCGAAAATCGTTGTTCACTGCCTCCATGATTTCGGCAGGCTCGTTGTGCTCGACAGTTCCGTGATGAAACAGAAGCTTCGCCAAAGTTGTGAGCAAGGCGGCCGAGGCGCCGTGTCCGGTCGCGTCGGCGATCCAGAATAAAGTGCGGCCGTCCGCCATCCGCAGCCAACCGTAGATATCGCCGCCTACCTGGATCACCGGCCGATAGACCGCGGCGATGTCCCAACCGGGCAACACCGGTGGCTTTTGCGGAATGAGAGATTGCTGAGTGAGCCGGGCCGCTTCCAGATCGCGTTCCAGGTTTCGGCGCCAGGCTTCGAGTTCGTCATTCTGTTTCTGCAATTGGCTCCGCATCGAACGAAGCCGCAACTGGGTTTCAATCCGCGCCCGCAACACCGCCTGGTTGATCGGTTTCGTGACGAAATCGTCCGCGCCGGCCTCCAGACACAAAACTTCGCTCGCTTCGCCGCCGTGGCCCGTGAGCATGATCGTGGGAATCTGCGCGATCGCGGCGTTGCCATCCCGCCGCAGCTCGCGCAAGACTTCCGCGCCGTCCATTCCCGGCATGTCGAAATCGAGCAGGAGGAGCGAAGGCGGATCGGCGCGCAGTGCTTTCAATGCTTCGAATCCGTCGGCCGCCTGGCTACAGGAGAATCCTTCGCGCGTGAGTATTTTCCCGAGCAGCTTCCGGCTGGTCGCGTCATCGTCCGCCACCAGGATTCGGTCGTTAGTTTTCTTGCTCATCCCTCATCCTGTGATTCGGAATGAACCCTTCTCGAAACTGTATTTTTTCTTCTTGTCGAAAAACTTCCCGATCGGCCAGAGTTGCTGCCATCGAGCTGGAATCACGCTTGCGTTGCGGCTAATTACCGATTGTCAGCCAGCCTACATTGAATTACAACGGATAGGACCTCGTCGAAATCTCTTATGAAACTTTCGCTCTCGCTTGCGCTTTTCGGTTCCCTGCTTTTTCTCTCGTCCTGCGAAGACGAACCGCCGGTGCGATCGACGCGACATCGGCCTCCAGCCAAATATCCGCCGACGGATGCGCAATACCCGCCCCCGCAGCAACCGTACGATCCGAATGCCGGTCCTCCGCCGCCGGAAACTGTGCCGCAAGAGCCGCCTCCGCAGCCCGCGGCGACCGCAGCGGTCGTGAAGCCAACTAAAGGCGACATCCCGTACGGAATTCCTGTTCCGAACAAGCCCGGCTTTGTCACGAGCCCCTACGCGCCAAATTCAGGTTACGTGGATGTCCGGGGCTTTCCTCCGGGCACGGAAGTCAAGGACCCGTACACGCAGAAAATTTTTCTCGTTCCCTGACGCCGCTTCAGATCTGAGAGGCGGGCGGCAGATTGCGCCGGACAGGGCGTGATTACGTGCGCGTGGCGCTGGACAAGCGCCGCGATTCTCTCGATGCTGACCGTCGCGCGCCGCTGCTTGCATCATCGCCAGAGCGTGAGCCGAACCGATAAATAAAGCGTATGGAATTTCGCGTTAAACGGGCACCCCGCATCGAATCGGAGATCACTGTGCCGGGCGACAAGAGCATTTCGCACCGGGCCATCATCATCGGCGCGCTCTCGAACGGCGTTTGCGTGCTCCGCGGTTTTCTCCCGAGCGACGATTGCCTTCGCACCGCGCAGGCGATGCGCTCTCTCGGCATCAAGATCGAACATCCCGAGCCCGAGATGCTGGTCGTTCACGGAAAGAAACGGCTGCTCACCGCGCCCGCGGGCGAAATCGATTGCGGTAATTCCGCCACGACAATGCGCCTGCTCGCCGGGCTCCTGGCCGGCCAGAGTTTCGACAGCCGGCTCGTAGGCGGCGCGACCCTGTCCGCGCGTCCGATGGATCGCGTGATTGCTCCCCTGCGGAAAATGGGCGCGAACATTACGGCGGAAGGGCCTAACGACACCGCGCCGATCAAAATTCACGGGACGAAGCTGCGCGGCGTCCGGCATGATCTCACCATCGCCAGCGCGCAGCTCAAAAGCGCGCTGCTCCTCGCCGGCCTTTTCGCGAAAGGAAAAACCACGGTCCACGAGCCCTCTCCCAGCCGCAATCACACGGAGCTGATGTTGAATTATTTTCTCGTCCGCACGGTGCGCGACGAAGACGACGAGAGCATCAGTGTTTTCGGCGATCAAGTTCCCGAATCCCGCGACTTCGCGATCCCGGGCGATATTTCATCCGCGGCTTTTTGGCTTGTCGCGGCCGCCGCTCAGCCGGGTGGTCATCTGCTCGTCCGCCATACAGGATTAAACGACACCCGCACCGCGCTGCTCGGGGTTCTCGTTCGCATGGGAGCGCAAGTCCGTGAGGCCATCGAAGAAGTCGATCAAATGGAACCGCGCGGAACGGTCGAGGTGACGGGCGCGCCGCTGAAAGGGACCGTCATCCAGGGCAAGGAAATCCCGCAGCTCATCGATGAGCTGCCGATCCTCGCCGTGGCCGGATCGCTGGCGAGCGGGACGACCATTATTCGTCAGGCGGCGGAATTGCGCGTGAAAGAGACCGACCGCATCGCCGCGATCGCGCACAATCTGCGCGCGATGGGCGCCCAGGTCATCGAGTTGAATGACGGACTCGAAATTCATGGCCGCGCCTCCCTCAAGGGTGCTCGCGTCGCGAGTTTCGGCGATCATCGCATCGCGATGGCGTTCGCCATTGCCGGAATGTTTGCCGAAGGCGAAACGATCGTGCAGGACGTGGAATGCGTGCGCGAATCTTATCCCGGCTTCGAGAAGGCGCTCGATGAATTCGTGAGTCCCAAGCGCGTCCGCGTAACGACGCCTGTCATCAGCTCGCTGGCGCCGGCTAAAGCGGACGAAGAATAATTCTTATTGTGAGCGGGATGTCCCTTCACCGCGTCGTGGCGATCGATGGCCCTGCGGCCTCGGGGAAAAGCAGCGTGGCGCGGGAACTCGCCCGCCGGCTCGGCTTCGTTTATGTGAACTCGGGCGCGATGTATCGCGCGGTGACCTGGCACGTTTTGCAGCACGCCATTTCGCCGGATGACGCCGCTGCCATTGCGCGTCTCGTCGAAAAATCGCACATCGATTGCACGCTCGATCGCGATGGTTCGCGGATTTCGATCGATGGCGTCGATCCAGCCGCCCATCTCCGCGACCATGACGTCAACGGTTCGGTTTCCCCCGTAAGCAGCGTTCCGCGAGTCCGCGAAATCCTGGTCGAAAAGATGCGCGAGTACGCCAGACACCACGACGTCGTCATGGAAGGTCGCGACATTGGCTCGGTCGTTTTCCCCCAAACGCCCTACAAATTCTACATCGACGCGACGCCCGAAGTCCGCCTCCGCCGCCGGTCCGCGGAAGGCCAGCGCGATCAAATCGCCGCGCGCGACCACGCCGATTCGTCGCGCCAGGCTTCGCCCCTCATCATCGCGGACGACGCGCACGTGATCGATAGCTCCCATCTCCCCATCGACGGCGTGGTCGATGAGATCATTGGCCGATTGAAGATGAAGGGCCTGATCATTTAGTGAGCGGTTCTGATCGGGCGATGAATCCCTACTACTGGTTTTGCTACAACCTCATCAAGCTCGTGGGCCGGATTTGTTTCCGGCTGCGGATCATTCATCGCGAACGCATGATCAATCACGGCCCCGTGATCCTCGCGGCGAACCACCAGAGTTTTCTCGACCCGCCGTTTGCGGGCAGCGCTTCGGATCGCGGGATTTATTTTTTGGCGCGGAAAAGCCTGCTCGACGGACTTTTCTTCGGCTGGCTTCTGCCGAAGCTCAATGTGATTCCGGTTGATTCCGACAGCGGAAAAGATCGCACCGCGCTGAAGGCGCTGATCCGCATTCTCAAAGCAGGCGAGGGGACGCTCGTTTTTCCGGAGGGCGGACGTACGCCCGATGGAAGTCTGCAGCCGGCGTTGCCCGGGGTGGGACTGGTGATCGCGAAGACGCTGGCGCCGGTTGTGCCGATGCGAATTTTCGGCGCGTATGACGCGTGGCCGATAGGACAAAAGTGGCCGCGCTTTCGTTCGGTTACGGTAGTGGTGGGCGAGCCGATTTATTTTACTGCGGCCGATGTGGAAGGCGGCGGAAAAGATCTTTATGCGCAGCTAAGTCAACGCGTGATGGACGCGATCGCAAGTCTGTCTCTCGATTGACCCTCTTGCGGAACTCCCGCCCGCGGCAGACGGTGCCCGGGTGGAGAACTCAGATGAAAAAACAAATTCCGGCGAGGGTTCTCCTGCACCGCGCGCCGGCATCAGGTTGATGATTATCATCGTCATCGCCATCGCCTTGGTGGCGGTTTACGCGAACATCCAGAAAGCACGGCGCGACAAAATCGAAAGCGTCACCACCATCCCCGCTGCCACAACGACGCCATCTCCCGCGCCCTAACGACGACAGATAACCGTCGAGGATGCGGCCACGATCTGTTTTACTTCGAATAACCCACAACTACCCATGTCTAATCTCACCATGAAGAAGTTTTGTATTCTCCCGCTCGTCGCTGCGCTCGCATTTTTTGTTTCCTGCCAGAAGCAGCAAACCGAAGAGGAGAAAAAAGCGGAAGTCGAACGCCAGGTGCAGGACCGTCTCGCGGCGGAACGGCAAGCCGATGAGAAGCAGCGTCTCGCGCAACAGCAGGCCGATTTGGAAGCGCGCGAGAAAGCGCTGGCTGACAAAGAAGCGGCAACTGCCGCGGTGACGCCCGCGGAGGCTCCTGTGGAACGCGTTACTCGCGAGCAAACCGAAACGCGATCCGAACCTCGCTCGGAAACGACCGCAACCTACGGGCTCTTTTACGAGAAACTCGAGCCTTACGGTGCGTGGCGGGAAACTGCGGATTACGGTTACGTCTACCAGCCGCGCGTGGCTGAAGAATCGCAGGGGTGGAGACCGTATACGGATGGCCGTTGGGCTTATTCTGACGCCGGCTGGACCTGGGTTTCCGACGAGCCTTTTGGCTGGGCGACTTATCACTACGGACGCTGGCTTCGCCTGCGCCGCGTCGGCTGGGTGTGGGTGCCGGGCGACGAATGGGCGCCCGCCTGGGTTTCGTGGCGCACGAGCAAGGATTATGTCGGCTGGGCGCCGTTGCCGCCGGAAGCGCGCTTCGATCGCCGGCGCGGTATCCATAATTGGGCGGATAGTTATTACGACATCGGACCGGATCAATATTCGTTTGTTCCCGGGAATGAATTCGGGTCGCAGCATGTGCGCCGCTCCGTGGTTCCGACCGAGCGCAACGTCACTCTCGTGAATGAAACCACGAACGTCACCAACATCACCTACGCGAATACGACGATCATGAATCAGGGGCCGAACTACGAGGAGATGCGCTCTCGGAGTCAGCAGCCCATGGAGCGATATCGGCTTCGGCGTCATGCCGAAATAGACCGCGATAGCGCGGCAGCGACTGTGCGTGGCGACGAAATCGTGATCACGGTTCCGTTGCTCAGCAATGTGCCGGGATTCCATCGCCCCCGCACGCTCAAGGAAAGAGTCTCCGAAGTCGTGATCGATACCGGTTGGACCGCGATCGCCGATCGTTCTGCGGCCGAGCGCACCCGCGCCAAAATGAAGGCGGAAGCCACCGCGCCGCCGGACGCGCCACCGAAAAAATTTGTGAAACCACAGGAAACAACAGCGGCGACGACAGCGACACCGGCGGCGACTGCCGCTGCCAGCGCAAGCCCGAGTCCGACCGTGGCGGCAACCAGCCCCACGCCTGCAAGCGCGAGTCCAACGCCGACAGTTCAAGCTACGGCCACCACAGCCCCGGCCGTTTCGCCATCGGCTTCCGTCAGAACGCGTCCGTCTCCTTCGCCCGCTGCCGTGGCATCGGCGGCGCCCAGTGCGAGCGTTGCGCCGAGCAGCACGCCTATGCCGGCCGCATCGCCCTCCGTCAGGATGCGCCCGTCTCCGCCCGTGCTCAGGCCATCGCCGTCCATCGCGCCGTCGGCAATTCCGTCTGCTTCATCGCCCGCGGCTGCCGCAAGTGCGACTCCGCCGCAAATCCGGCGCCGCCCCACGCCTCTTCCTGTCAATCCGCCCCCGGCCACCGCAACGCCACCGGCAACCACAGAACCGGCCACGACTCCGCCGCCGAAATTCACACCGGTAAGAAAACCCACCGTGCCACCAGCGGTGACTCAGCCTGTCGCTACTCCACCAGCAGCGGCCGAGACGTCGCTGCCGTCGCCTACCATCCCAAGACGATTGCTGCCGCGCCCAACTCCGCCCGTTTCCGAATCGTCTCCGGCAACAACCGCGCCCAACGTCCCGCCGGCTTCGTCGCCAACTCCGGCGAATGACGACAAGGTGAAGAACAAAAAACCGAAACGACCTGGCCCTGTCGAGAGCGAGACCCCCACGCCGGCGCCGTCCACCGTGCCGAACTAAGCATCACGCACCGGTGTCGTCTTTCGCCGCGAGCTGTTGCGCGAGCGATCGGGCGTAGGCCAGCGTGTCGATCGCGTCCACGGTTTTATCGCGACGAATCGCTTTGATGCGCGGAAAGCGCAGAGCCAGTCCGCTCTCGTGCCGCGTACTCGATTGAATGGAATCGAACGCGATCTCCAGAACGATGTCCGGTTTCACCTCACGATAACGGCCGCGATTCGAGACCGTGCGTTTCTTGAAATGCTCGGTCAGTTCGGCGATCTCGACGTCGGTCAAACCGCTGTAAGCTTTTCCGATCGTCAGGAGCTGGCCGGTCGCTTCATCGCGCACCGCGAACGTGTAATCGCTCAGGACGTGATTGCGTTTTCCGTGTCCTAATTCCGCCGCGACGACCACCACGTCGAGCGTCGCCAGTTCTTTCTTTAGTTTGAACCAGAACATCCCGCGCCGGCCGGGCGAATAGATGCTCTCAGGATCCTTCACCATCAGTCCTTCGTTCAAGCGACGGCGCGCCAGTTGAAATGCCGTCTCGATTTCCTCCGCCGAATGCGCGGGATAAATTTCCGCAATCTGAAATTGATTCGGCAGTTTCACGCTCCGCAAAGATTCGCGCCGCTCGCGCAACGGCTGCCGCAGTAACGACTTCCCGTTCTTCCAAAGAATATCGAACGCGACGAACACGACCGGCACGTCAGCCGACGCCGTCGCGAACAAATCCGCGCCCTCGCTTTTTCGTCCGAGCCGCTTTTGGAGATCGAAGAACGTCAACTTTTTGCCGTGCTCGAAAGCCATGATCTCGCCGTCGAGAATCACTTCGTCATCGAAATTTCGCGCCTGCTCCGCCAGCTCGGTGAATTGCTCCGTCATGCGCCGGAGATCTCGTGAAAATATTTCGACGCAGTCTGCGCCTCGATGCAATTGGGCGCGGATTCCGTCGAATTTGTCTTCGACATAAACAACGGTCGTGGCTTCCGGTGTAGCTGCCGCCGTCTCGGCGGCAGAGGTCGTTGACGAGGCTTCGTTTCTGCCGCCGGTGACGGCGGCAGCTACACCAGAGAACCGCGCCCAAATCGATTCGGCCGTCGGTTCGGGACTCGCCAGCATGCATTTGATCGGACGAAACAGCGAAAGTTCCGCGCGCTGCAATTCACCTTTCAAAGCGAGGACCGCTGTTTCGCCGATATCGCCGAGAAGCATGTTCGCTTCTTTCACGTCGTCGAGAGGGGCAGCGAAAGCGGAGGCGATCGCTTCTTCCACCAATCCTTCGCGCAATCCGATCCGCAGATCGCCAGTCAGGATCTTGACGAGATACTGGCCCTCACGGGCTGAGATTTTCGCGAAGCGCTTTTGCAGAAGTTCCGTCTTGGCGAGAGGTCCACGCGATTTGTGCAGCGCCTCGAAAAATTTTCTCGATTCCTTCAAGCTGAAGGGCTCGGGAACGGTCCGATTCTCCAGCGCTTCCAAAGCAGTCTTGCCCGCGTCGCCGTAGGAACTCGCGATGCGCCGGAATTCCGCCTCGCCCAATTTCGTCGCCGCGAGAAGAGCGCGATGGATCACGGCCCCGCCCGCCTGGATCGTGCGCAGATCGCTTTGCGGAAACGGTTTGCCCGTGAAATAAATCGCCGCGATCGCTAGCTGCGACGGCTTCAGCGTTCGCAAATATTCCGCGAGCAACCGCACCTTTTCGAGCTTCGCCGGTGTAGCTGCAATCGTCTCGCCTACCTCAGCGAACCTCTGGAATTCAGATCCTGTAGCCGCGGCCCTGTGGGCCGCGTCCGGTGGCGCAGACGAAACGCCTGCTAGTACAGTCTTGCCGAGGGTCAGCTCCATCTGGTTTTCCTCGCTCAAGGCCCACGCCTCCACTCCGCGATCGCGCAGATCGCGCGCGAATTCGGCCGCGAATCCATGCAGCGTCAACACGCGTTCGGGCTGCACCAGCTCGACATACCGTACCAGGTCGGTGTAATCCGCGTGATCGGAAAGTGGGAAAGCGGCATCGACCTGATAACGGTAGACAGCGTTCGGATCGACGGCCCAGCCGCTGATCATCGCCACGCGCTTATCCGGAATCTTTTCCAGCATCCGCGAACGATTCGCGCTCGGCGGACAAATGAGAACCTTGCCCGCCACTTCAAAAGCGTTGTACAGCTCGTAGTCGCAAAAGGACTGCCCGAATTGCTCGTAGATGCGCGTCATCCGGTGGACGGAACCGTGCAGCATCGGCTTCAACCCGGCCCCCGTCAGAGCGCAAAGAATTTCCTGGGCTTTGCCTAACGAGTATCCGAGCAGGACGGGAACGGCGCCGCTTTCGAGCGCGTCCCGGGAGAAAGCCACGATCTGCGCGATGACTTCCTCGGTGGGCGGAAAGCGATAACGCGGCAAACCGAATGTGGTTTCCATAATCAAGGTTTCGGCGTGGCGCCACTCCGCCGCCTCGGCCGACCGGCCCGGGCGCAACTTGAAATCGCCCGTGTAGAGGAGCGAACCCTCCGCGGTCTCGAGGAGAAATTGGGCGGAGCCGAAAATGTGGCCGGCGGGGATGAGTGTGACGTCGAGGCCGCGGATCGCGGTGCGTTGGCCGAATTCCACCACATGTTCGTTGCGCTCGCCCGGCAAGCGGGCCTGCATCAATCGCGCTGTCCGTTCCGAGACGATGATTTCATCGTGCGCCGCGATGTGATCGCTGTGCGCGTGCGAGACGAAGGCGAATGGCTTCGCGTCCCAGGGATCGAGCCAGATCCCTTCGTTCGGCAAATAAACGCCGCGGTCATAGCGAACTTCGATCACGCGCGGAATCTAACGCATCGCGCGGCGGAACGCGCGATCCACCTTTGACATCGCGTCACGGTTCCCGTTTCATTACCACAATGAAATCGGCCGCAATATTGCTTGTCGCACTGTTGGCGATCGCCGGCGTTCGCGCGGCGAGCGCGCCGAAAATCCTGGCGAAGGTTGAGCCGTTGCCCGTGGCCTTGAGCGATGATTTCCAATTCCGAAAGACCAAGCTCTTCCTCATGCCTGAAGCTGCACCCAGATCGAAGAAATCCCTTTCTTCATCGATGTCGAGCAACCCGCAAAACCCCACGGCAGGAATCGCCGAGGCATCGATCGGATTCGAGCGCAGCTATCGGTTGTATGGAGCACTGACCAGGGCGGACCAGGCTCAGCGTTACGGCAATTATTTCGATTTCTTCTGGCGGGTGAAACGGCCGGCTAATGTGACGGTGCGGCTCGAGTACCGGCAGGAAAAGTTGCGCTCGTTTCTCCAGGCGCGCGAGGTTTCCTATCCAGGCGCGAAGGGCAATTACAAAACGGAATTTGCCATCATCGGCGACGATTTTTTCAGCGACGGCCGCGTCATTTCCTGGCGTTGCCTCTTGATCGAGAATGGCCATATCGTGGCCGAAAATCGTTCCTACCTGTGGGAGTAAGGGCAGAGCTTCCTCGCCCCTTAGGTTGACAGTCCCCCCTGCGAGCCTCTATTTTTCCCTAGCAGTGCAGTCGTCAATTCAAGTCGGAGTAAACGCTGGAGCCGTCTGGGTGAAGGTGGAGGGCAAAGGCAGCTTCCTGAACAGCGGCAATCTCAAAGAGTTTACTCGCGAAATGGTCAATCGCGGTTACCGCGAATTCGTGATCGACCTGGAGAATTGCGCCATGATGGATTCCACCTTCATGGGGACGATGGCGGGCGTGGCGCTGCGTTTGAAGGAACTCGGGCATGGACACCTCCACGTGGTCCATTGCGGGGAACGCAGCCGGAATCTGTTGAGCGGTCTTGGGCTCGATCAGATTTTCGATATTCACGCGAACGGATCGCCCGCGCCGCAGTGCGAATTACTCCGGGGCGAATCGGCCAACGGCTCGTCCGAGGAAAAAAAGAAGCAGACCGCGGAGGAGATGCTGCATGCGCACGAGGCGTTGTGCCAGGCGGCCCCGCAGAATCTTTCGCGCTTCAAAGACGTTCTCGATTACCTAAAGCAGGACCTCAATCACGAGACGCCGTCGAACTGATCCAGCCCGCGGCGCATGTGGCCAATCCTTCTTCTCGGGCTGTTGATTGCGTCTCTGGCTGGCTGGATTTACACCTGGCTGCAGCAGCGGGTCCGGATTCGCCAGCTCGAACGTTCCAAGGAAGAAATCCAAATCGAGGAGACGCTCGTCTTCGATTTTCTTCACGGCCTCGGGGAGGCGTTTACCGAAACGATCCGCGCGACCGATCTGCACCGGTTAATCGTGGAAGGCGCCGCCCGGATTCTCGACGCCCAGGGTGGCGCGCTTTACATGATGGAGCGCGCGGGCGGAAAACTGGCGCCGGCTTTTATTTCGAAAGGCTGTCCGCCGTTTGTCGACGTGCCGCCTCACATCCTCGAGCAGGCTGCTTCTAATCCCGCGGCGCTGGAAAGCTACCTGCGGTTGCATCCCATCGCGCCCGGCGAAGGGGTGGTGGGCCGCGTCTGGCAAACCCGCGAGCCGGTTTGCCTGGCCGATCTGGCTGATGCTCCCGAGCTGGCGCGCTTGCGCGGAACGTCGTTAGGCGCGGCGACGGTCATGGTGACGCCGTTGCTTTACGGAAAGCAAAACATGGGCGTGCTCGCGCTGGGGAACGGCGCGTTGCATCCCTCTTTCACGGCGAGCGATTTCGTGGTGTTCAAATCGATCGCGGAGCAATCAGCCTTCGCCCTCTACAACGCGATCATCTACTCGGAGGCGAACGAGAAAAAACGCCTCGATCACGACCTCGAGATCGCGCGGGATATCCAGCGCATTCTTCTCCCGAGCGAGGCGCCCATCATCGATGGCTTCGAGCTTAGCGGGATCAACATTCCCGCGCGCCATGTCAGCGGAGATTATTTCGATTACCTCCAGGTGGATGAGGAACGGCTTGGAGTCGCGATTGCCGATGTCTCGGGAAAAGGCGTGCCCGCTTCCATCATCATGGCGATCTGCCGAAGCGTCCTGCGCAGCCAGGCGGCCGGGAATCCGTCGCCTTCCGACGTGCTGAAAAAGGTAAACCGCCAGCTTTATCCCGATATCAAGGAGGACATGTTCATCAGCATGGCCTACGTGATTCTCGACCACGCCCACAGCACGGTGACGCTCTCGCGCGCTGGGCATGACGCGCCGATTCTTTTCGAGCATGCGACCAAAACCGTCGCCCCAGTGAAGCCTCCCGGAATGGTCCTCGGAATTGACAGTGGAAGCGTGTTCGATAGGATAGCCGTCGACTTCGCTCTCTCGCTCAAACGGGACGATTGCCTGCTTCTCTACACCGATGGAGTCACCGAGGCGCTCGATGCAAACGGAGACGAATTTGGCCCCGAACGCATGATGGAATGTGTTCGCAGCAGCGCGCCGGAAGGAGCGCCGGCGATCATCACCCGGTTGATCGACGAGTTACGAAGCTTCGTGGGAGCGCAGCCGCAGAACGACGACATCACCTTGATCGCTATTCGCAAAACATGAAAAAAATTCCTGTCACAGAATCCACGGACGACGAACCTGCGCGGCCGGCGGCTCCTTCCGCGCCCGGCGCTGAGCATGCGGAAGACGATTCGACCGAAGCGTTACAGGCGGACTTGAACCGCTTTCGCGATCTGGC
>JBEEHT010000033.1:0-11472 GCA_041167545.1 Verrucomicrobiota bacterium | reverse complement strand
CGTTGAGATCGGCGATCGCCTGCTGGAATTGATCCGCCAGCAGCCTGGTGTGACCGCTGCCGGAATCATCACGAACATGCCGCTGACGGGCGATAACGGCAAAACGGCCGCCGCGCCGAAGGGCTATCTGCCGCCGGCGGGCCAGTCGTTGCAGGGTCATTACTCCTATGCCGTCACCGGCGATTACTTCACCGCGCTCGGCATTCCGTTGCGCGAAGGACGGTTTCTGACCTCCGAGGATTCGCATCGGGCGGAACGAGTCTGTGTCGTTGATGAAGATTTTGCGCGCCATTATTTTCCCAACGGCGGCATGCTCGGTGAGAAAATCGCGCAGGCCGGCGAAAGGGATGCGAACGGTGGCGTGGTCGGCCAGAAAATCGCGCACGCGGGCGAAACCGATGACGCGAAACTCTTCACGATTGTCGGCGTAGTCGGTCGGGTGAAACAGGCGGCGCTCACCGAGCCTCAAGGCCAGGGGGCGGTTTACATTCCGTTCAGTTATCGAGAGAACTCTTATTATTTCGTGGTCACGCGCACCAACCAGCGTCCTGAAGCATTCGCCGGGGCGCTCCGCAAACTGGTCCGCGCGGCTGATCCAGATTTGGCGATCGACAACATCCGCTCGATGGAGACGCACGTCGCGGACAGTCTCATCGCGCGGCGGTCGCCGGCGCTGTTGGCGGGAATCTTTGCCGGGGTGGCTCTCCTCCTGGCGGCGATCGGGACCTATGGCGTGTTGAGTTTCGTGGTCGCGCAACGGCAGCGCGAGATTGGCATTCGCATGGCCGTGGGCGCGCAGAGGTGGCAGATCGGGACGCAGTTTCTCTCGTTAGGCCTGCGCCTTCTCGCCGCCGGCACCGTGCTCGGTTTGATCGGCGCGTGGTGGGTCGGACGAGCGATGCAAAGCCTTCTCTTCGATGTGCCGCCGCTGCCCATCGCCGCCCTTTTTGGCACGGCGCTCGTGATGTCTGCGGTGTCACTGATTGCCTGCCTCATCCCCGCCCGTCGCGCCACCAAAGTCGATCCGATAGTCGCGCTCCGCGCGGAATAACCCACCACTATATATGAACGACCTCCGCTTCGCGCTTCGCCAGCTTCGAAAATCGCCAGGATTCACCATCATCGCGGTCCTCACCCTTGCGCTCGGCATTGGCGCGAACACCGCGATCTTTAGCGTCGTCAACTCCGTCCTGCTTCGCCCGCTTCCATACCCGCAGCCGGACCGAATCGTTTACCTGAACGAAGTGAGCGGCGGGACCAACACTTCGATTGCCCTGCCTGACTACGTCGATTGGCGCAAGGACAGCAAATCATTCGAGAATCTCGCGATCAGTCGCCTAGAATCGCGCAACCTGAGTGGGATTGCCGGTCGCGAACCGGAACGCATCGCGGTCGCCTACGTGACGGTAAACTTTTTCGACGTCATCGGCCTGCGGCCGCAACTCGGCCGCACCTTTACCGAAGACGAAGACCGGCCGGGCGCGCCATCGCTGGCCGTGATCAGCGACCGGATCTGGGACCGCGCTTTCCATCGCGACCCGCAAATCGTCGGGCGTCCGATGAATTTTCACGGTCAACCGCTCACGGTCATCGGCGTGATGCCGCGTGAAATGGATTCGCCGCACGGCGTGGATGCATGGTTCTCGGTCATGCGACGCAGCGCCAATCCCGGATGGCAGAACCGCGCGAATCATCCCATGTTTTTCGGCTGGGGCCGGCTCAAGCAGGGCGTGACCATCGAGCAGGCACGCGGCGAGATGACGGCCATCGCTGCGCGGATCGAGAAAATTTATCCGGCCACGAACACCGGTATTGGCGTCGTCGTCCGGCCTCTTTTGGAAAATCTTTTGGGTAATTACCGGACCAGCCTCGCGTTACTGCTTGGCGCGGTCGCCGTCGTTTTGCTCATCGCTTGCGCGAACCTGGCGAATCTCCTGGCCGTGCGTGGGGCCGCACGCGCCCGGGAATTCGCGGTTCGCGCAGCGATGGGTGCCGGCCGCGGCCAGATCGTCCGTCAACTTCTGACCGAAAGCTTCGTTATCTCCGCAATTGGCGGCGCGCTCGGCGTGGTTTTCGCGATCTGGGGACGCGACGCGCTTGTCGCCTTTGCGCCCACGGGCGCACCGCGTTTCGAAGAGATCGGTTTCGACTGGCGCGTCATGGCGTTCGCTTTTCTCCTCGCCACTCTCACAACGATTTTGTTTGGGCTCTGGCCCGCGTGGCAGGCCGCGCGCACCGACATCAACGCCGCGCTTCAGGCTGGTTCGTTTGGAAGTTCGGAAACGAAAACCGCGCGCCGGAGCCGCGACTGGCTGGTGATCATCGAGGTCGCGTTGACCCTGCTGCTGCTGAGCGCAGCGGGCCTCGTTCTGAAAAGCTTCGCGAAAATGCAAAACACCCAGCTCGGGTTCGATCCGCAGCAACTACTCACGGTCCGGATCGAACTGCCCTTCACAAAATATCAGGAGCTGCCGTCGATCCTGAATTTCACGAATAGTTTGCTCGAGGACGTCCGCAAGCTGCCGGGTGTGCAAACCGCCGCCCTCTCCGCGAACCCGCCGTTAATTGGCGCCTGGCAAATCAACTTCCAACCTGAAGGTGCGCCTCCAACCGATCCCAGCCAACAACCTTCCGCCGACTACGAAGTCGTGCAGGGTGATTATTTCTCAGCCCTCAAAATAAACCTGATCCGCGGTCGGACCTTCAACGAGCACGATCGCGTCGATTCGACGCCGGTCGTTATCATCGACCAAACCCTGGCCGACATGACGTTCAAAGGACAGGACCCGCTGGGTAAGCGACTTCTGGTGGACACCGAGTCCGACGTGATAGATGGCGGGGCGCGACTTTACGAAATCATTGGTGTCGTGCCGCATTTGAAATTTCGCGGCTACGATGACGCCACTCCGACGCCGGGGTTTTTCTTCCCGGAAACACAGGTCGGTCGCACGAATTTCACTCTGCATGTCCGCGCGTCCGGGAACGTGAAGCGACTGGAGAAGCCGATCCGCGACCTCGTCACGCGCTTGGATCCGACGCAGCCGGTGTTCGATGTCCGCACGATGGAAGAACGCGTCGCGGAAACGTGGGCGACGCATCGGTTGCTCACGTTTCTGCTCGCGATCTTCGCCGGACTCGCGCTGCTCCTGGCCGCCGTCGGACTTTATGGAGTGCTCGCTTACAGCGCGTTCCGCCGGCTGCGCGAAATCGCGGTGCGCCTTGCGCTCGGCGCCCGGCCCGCGCACATCCGCGGGTTGGTTATGGGCCACGGTCTTCGGCTCTTCGGCGTCGGCATCGCAGTTGGTGCGCTCGGCGTTCTCGCATCCGCGAGCGTGATTCGCAGTTTTCTTTTTGGAGTCAGTCCGCTGGATGCCGAGACCTATCTCGCCGTCGGCCTGATCCTTTCCGTCGTGACAATTCTGGCCGCGTGGATTCCGGCGCGCCGCGCCTGCAGGATCAATCCAATCGTGGCGCTGAGGGCTGAATAAATATGAAGACGCCGACTAGAATGGATTGGGTAGCGCGAGCGTCTCGCTCGCTGGTTTCGGCGTCTCGCCGAAACGAACTCTCCTGTAACCGCCGATGCGTGCCAAGCAACGCTTTTCGAGAAGTCCGCAACGGCGTGACGCCGTTGCCAACACGCGAGACGCGTGTGCTACCCGGAATTCGACCATGAACACACTCATCTACGATCTTCGCTACGGCCTGCGGATGCTGCTGAAGAATCCCGGCTTCACCTTCGCCGCGCTCATCACCCTCGCGCTCGGCATCGCCAGCTCGACGGCCATCTTCAGCGTGATCGACGGCGTTCTGCTCCATCCGTTGCCGTATCCCGAATCGGAAAAAATCATGGTCGTCGACCAAACCATGCGCAGCAGCGGCGCTCGGGGCGGCGCGTCCGCGCCGGCGAACTACCTCGATTGGGTGGCCCAGAGTGATGTCTTCTCCCAAATGTCCGCTTCCCGCGGCGAACAGTGCAGTCTGAGCGACGGCGACCGGCCCGAGCGTGTCCGCGGCACGATGACGACCGCGAGCATGTTCCCGCTCTTCGGTGTGTCGCCCATGCTCGGTCGCGCCTTGCAGCCCTCCGACGAACAACCGGGTCATAACCGCGTTGTCGTTCTCAGCTCGGAATTGTGGGCGCGTCGTTATGGTTCCGATCGCAACATCATCAGCCGCGAAATTTCGTTGAACGATCAGCCGCACACCGTCGTCGGCGTGATGCCGCCGAATTACATGCCGGATGGTTACGGCGAGCTTTGGATTCCGTCGGCTTTCGGCCTGCCGACTAATTCGGTCCGGCCGAATGTGGATCCGCGCCCGATCCGGGGCAGCAACTATCTCGATGTTTACGCGCGCTTGAAGCCCGGCGTCACCCTCGAAAAAGCGCGAAGCGAGATGGACGCGATCAGCCGCCGGCTCGAGACCCAATATCCGGACGATAACCGCGATACCGGCGTCCGCGTGACGCCGTTGCACGAAGAACTTGTCGGCGGTATCCGCCCGGTCTTGCTGTTGCTTTTTGCCGCGGTCGGCTTCCTTCTCTTTATCGCTTGCGCGAACGTCGCGAATCTTCTGCTCGCCCGCGCGGCGACGCGCAGCCGCGAGATCGCCATCCGCGTGGCGATGGGCGCGAGCCGTTACCGGCTTATCCGGCAATTATTGACGGAAAGCGTTTTACTGGCGCTGCTCGGTGGAGTGCTGGGCGCGGTGCTGGCCGCATGGGCGATTCCGTTGCTCATGGCCATGGCCCCTGCCGGCCTGCGGAACTTCAAGAGCATCGGGCTTAATGGTCAGGTGCTCGCCTTCAGTCTCGGCGTCTCGATCGTCACCGGGATTTTGTTCGGCCTCGTTCCGGCCATTTCTTCGTCGTCCGGAAGTCCGGCGGAATCATTGAAGCAAGGCGAGCGGGGCAGCACCGGCGGCGGCAGCCGGCGCCGCGCGTTCCTCATCGCCACCGAAGTCGGCTTGTCTCTCATCCTCCTCATCGGCGCGGGTCTGATGATCAAAAGCTTCGCGAACCTGACCAGAGTCGATCCCGGCTTTAATCCCAATCGTCTCCTCATATTTAATATCGGCGCGTCCGCCACAGCGGGAGAGGATCGCCAGTTCCAATTCTATCAACAAATCGTCCAGGGCCTGATGACGGTGCCGGGTGTCGAGCGGGTCGCCGCCGTAAGCCGGCTTCCGTTCTCCGGCGGAAACAGCACGCGCACTTTCAATCGTCCCGGCAGCACGAAGGAAGACCGCGCGGATATCCGCATAGCCACGCCAGACTATTTCAAGACCATGGGTATGCCGCTCGTGCGCGGACGCAATTTCAACGAGCACGACACAAGAAGCTCGGCTCTCGTCGCGATCATCAACGAAGAAACCGCGAAGCAGGTTTTTCCGGGCGAAGATCCGATTGGGCAATACATCGAGAATTACGGTCCGAAAGACGAAAAGCTTCAGGTCGTGGGCGTGGTCGGCAATGTCCGCCATCTTGCTCTCGAGACCGCGCCACGTCCTGAACTTTACCAGCCCGTCGGACAGGGCATGTGGCCGTCGCTTTTCATCGCGGTCCGGACCGCGCCGGAAAACTCGCTCACACTTTTGCCCGCGATCCAGCAGGCGGTCTGGAACGTGAACAAGTCGGTGCCGCTCGGCAATCCGCGCACGATGAACGACATGATCGCGCGGACGTTGCTCCAGAAAAAATTCACGATGCTGCTCCTCAGCATCTTTGCCGGCGCCGCGTTGCTTCTCGCGGCGATCGGTTTGTATGGAGTGATCTCCTATTCCGTCGCGCAACGGACGCGCGAGCTCGGCATTCGGATCGCGCTCGGCGCGCAACGCAGCGATGTCCTGCGCCTCATTTTGCGGCAGGGCATGACCCTGGTCGCAGCCGGGATCGTTTTTGGCGTCGCGGCGTCGCTCGGCTTGACGCGATTAATCGCATCGCTGCTCTACGGCATCAGCGCGAGCGATCCGATCGTCTTCTTGCTCCTTTCGATGGCGCTCGTGTTCGTCGCCTTCATTGCCTGCTGGTTGCCCGCGCGCCGCGCCAGCGCCGTGGATCCCATCGTCGCACTCCGCGCCGAATGAAAATTTTAGCTGACCTCCGATCTCCGAATTCTGACCTCTGACTTATGATGACTGATCTCCGTTTCGCTCTCCGCCAACTTCTGAAATCGCCCGCATTCACTTTGCTCGCCGTGATCACGCTCGCGCTCGGCATCGGGATGAACACCGCGATCTTCAGTTTGATCCACGACCTGTTTTTGCGCGGCCTGCCGTTTGCTGAACCGGATCGTCTCGTCATTCTCCAAGCCGAAGCGAAGGAGCGAAACCTCGAGCAGCTGCCGATGTCCGTCCCGCGCTTCTGGCATTTCCGCGACGGCCAGACCGTATTCTCCAGTTTCGCCGCCGACACCGGAATGGGTTACATCCTGACCGGAGTCGGCGACCCGGTTCAGCTCAACGGCGGGAACATGACCGCGAATTACATGGACACGCTCGGCATCCATCCGATTCTCGGCCGAAATTTTCTGCCTGAGGAAGAGATGAAAGCGGATGTGGCGCTCGTCAGCCAAAATTTCTGGCGCAAGCATCTCAACTCCGATCCGCAAGTAATCGGACAGAGCGTCACTCTGAATGGCGTTCCCACGACGATCGTAGGCGTGCTGCCGAATCTGCCCATCGCCTGGTTCGGGCGCGATTGCGACATCCTGACGGCGAAGCCGTTTGAATTGCCGGGACTCACGAAAGAGCGCTTGATGCGCGGCGTCAGTTTTCTCCGCGTCGTGGCGCGGCTGAAACCGGGCGTCACCATCGACCAGGCGCGCGCCGCCATGCCGGCTCTCCAGAAAAGTTATCGTGAAGCCCGCCCGGAGAACGCCGATAACTCCTGGTCGCCCGTGGTTCTGTCGGCGTCCGAGGATGCGACGGGTGATCTCCGTCGCCCTTTCCAGATCCTCCTTGCCGCTGTCGGCGCCGTTCTCCTGATCGCGTGCAGCAATGTGGCTAACCTACTTCTCGTTAGGTTTACCGGGCGCCGTCGCGAAATTGCTTTGCGGATGGCGCTGGGGGCCTCGCGGCAAAGCGTTGTGCGCCTCTTCGTTTTCGAAAGCGTCATCGTCAGCCTCGTCGCGGGCGCCGTCGGAACCTGTCTCGCGCTCTGGGTGGTTTCGGTCATCCCAAAGCTCTCCCGTAATCTGCCAGTCGAGACGGCCCTGCAGTTGAACACGCCGGTTCTCTTATTCACCCTGGCGATTTCGCTTCTCATGGGCGTTGCCATGGGCATGTATCCCGCCTGGCAAAGCTCGCGCGCCGATCTGGTGGATGGACTGAAGGATGGCGGTCGGGCCATGACCGGCAGTCTCGGTCAACAGCGCTTTCGTCGCGGCCTGGTTGCGGCGCAGGTCGGACTTTCCGTTGTCCTCCTTGCTGGCGCCGCGCTGCTCATCGCCAGTTTCGTTCGGTTGAGCCGCCAGCCTTCCGGTTTCAAAGCAGACAATCTTTGGGTGGGTGGAATAGGTCTGCCGCCCGGGCAATATCCTGATCCGGGATCGAAGGCGCGGTTCAATGACCGCCTGCTGATGGAATTGAAAAATACTCCGGGCATCGAATCGGCGTCGACCAGTGACGCCGTGCCGTTGGCTGGCGGGCGCTCGAGTTCACCTTACGCCCGGGTCGATGGCAATCCGCTGCCGGTGAATCAGCGTCCACTTGGTCTCACCCGGAGTATCTCTCCCGGGTTCCTAAAAACTTTTAATATCCCGCTGCTCGCCGGCCGCGATATTGATGAGCGCGACGGCGTCGATAAGCCGCTGGTCGTTCTGGTCAGCAAATCGACCGCGCAAAAACTGTTTCCCAATGGAGAAGATCCGGTCGGCAAACGGATTTTCTTTGGCACGGACAATAACACCGGGTTGCCATGCGAGATCATCGGCATTGTCGGCGACGTGCGCTCGCTTCGGCTCGATCGGGCGAACGACGTAGAATTTTATCGCGCCTGGCCGCAGCGCTCATCTCCTTTCCTTAGCGTCACGGTGCGGATGGTAATGAAACCGGAAGCGGCTGCCGGGATGGTGCGAAGCGCGCTGAGCAAGATCGATCCAGGGCTGCCGATCATCCAGCCGCTGACGATGAACGAGATCATCGACCAGTCGTTAGGCCAGCGCCGGCTGATGATGACGTTGCTCGGAGTGTTTGCCGGGATCGCTCTGGTGTTGGCGATGGTCGGGATTTACGGCGCGGTCGCTTATACGGTGGAGCAGCGCACGGGGGAGATCGGGGTCCGCATGGCGCTGGGTGCGCAGACGGCGGATGTTTTGCGGCTCGTGGTGCGACAAGGGATGAGTCCGGTGATCATAGGGTTGGTCGTCGGGCTTGCCGCGGCGCTGGCGCTCGGCCGATTGCTCACTGCGCAACTTTACGAAGTCTCGGCCCACAATCCCGCATTGCTGGCCGCCACCTCCGCCACGCTCGCGGTCGTCGCACTGCTCGCCTGTCTCATTCCAGCGCGCCGCGCCAGCCTAGTGAATCCGATAGAGGCATTGAGAACCGAATGAACGGTTACGCGTCGCAGCAACTCCGGGTAGCGCGCGCGTCTCGCGCGCTGGTTTCGGCGTCTCGCCGAAACAATCTTTCCTTAACGCATCACTTCCGGTTGCGGTCACACGAAACGAAAAGTTCGCGACAGCGAGACGCCGTCGCCAGCACGCGAGACGCGTGCCCTACCCAATCCAATTGATCAACGCCCACTAATATATGAACGACTTCCGCTACGCCCTGCGCCAACTCCTGCGCCAACCGGGCTTCACCATTCTCGCCGTCGTCGCGCTCGCGCTCGGCATTGGCGCGAACACGGTTCTCTTCTCGGCCATCAACACGCTGTTCCTGCGCCCGCTCTCCTATCCGCAGCCGGAACAGCTCGTCCGCGTCTGGGGTTCGTTCCCAGAACGTGGACTCGACCGCGCGAACGTCTCCTGGCCGCGCTACTCTGCCTGGCTCGAGCAACAGCAAAGCTTCTCGGAGTTCGCCGCCCAGTCGAACACCGGATTCACGCTTACCGGCCGGGGCGATCCGGAAAATCTGAACGGCATTCGCGTGACGGAAAATTTCTTTCGCGCGCTGGGCGTCCACGCGCTCCTCGGCCGCACTTTCACGCCAGATGATGATCGGCCGGGCGGTCCGAACGTCGCGGTGCTGAGCCATACCTTCTGGCAAAAACGTTTCGGCGGCGACCAGAGCATCCTCGGCCAGGCGATCACGCTGAACGGCACGCCTTACACCGTTATCGGCATCACGCCCGACACGATCAAGTTTCCGTTTAACCAGACCAAAGTCTGGCTGCCGCGCGTGTTCGAGCAGGAAGGATTGCCGCCCGATATCATCCAGCGCGGCACGGGCTACTTGACGATTCTTGGCCGGATGAAACCCGGCGTGACGCGCGCGCAAGCCGACGAGCAACTCCGCGTCATCGACCGCCGCTATCAAACCGCCAATCCCGAAAAAGTGGACGCGAAGGCCGGCATGAACGTGGTCTCATTTCATGAAGACCTGGTCGGTCCACAGCGTCCGATGCTCCTCACGCTCTTCGCCGCGGTCGGCTGTGTTCTGCTCGTCGCCTGCGCGAACGTCGCGAATCTTTTGCTCGCGCGTTTCACCGCGCGCCGAAAGGAAATTGCGATCCGCACCGCGCTCGGCGCCACGCGCACGCGCATTGTTCTGCAATTTCTCGCGGAGAGTGTGCTGACCGCCGGGATCGCCGGCCTCCTTGGAACGTTGCTCGCCGTCTGGGGACTGGATCTGCTCAAAAAAGTCGCGGACAATTTTCTCCCGCGCGTGATCGAGATCAATCTCGACCTGAACGTGCTCGGTTTTGCGCTGGCGCTTTCCCTCATTACCGGACTGGTCCTCGGCCTCGTCCCCGCCTTACACGCGTCGCGCAGCGATCCGATCGATTCGTTGAAAGATTCTTCTCGCGGCACAACGGGACGCCAGGCCGGACGGCTCCGCGCTATCTTGCTCGTCGCCGAAGTCGCGCTTTCGCTCGTCCTGCTCGTCGGCGCCGTGCTGTTGATCGACAGTTTCCGCCGCCTGCAAAAGGTCGATCCCGGTTTCCGCGCCGAAGGCGTCACCGCATTTTTCGTGGGACTGCCGCCCGGTTCGTATCCCGACATCGAGCGCCAGGGTCTGTTTTTCCAAAACGCCATCGAGAAACTCAAAGCGCTTCCCGGTGTGACCCATGCCTCTGCGGCTTCGACGCTGCCCGCTTCCGACAACGGAAACACCCGTTCGCCCGCAGCCGTCGAAGGACGTCCGCTGCCGCCGGTGAGCGATCGCACGATTGCCGTGCGCTCGACCACCGCGCCCGGTTTCTTCGAGGTTCTCGGCATCCCGATCAAGCAAGGGCGCGACTTCAATTGGCAGGACCGCCCCAGCTCACCCCTCGTCGTCATCATCAACGAAACGATGGCGAAGAAACTTTTCCCGGGTGAAAACCCGATTGGCCGGCGTCTCATTACCGGCATCGCTTCGATCCCGCGAGAGATCGTCGGCGTGGCCGGCGACGTGCGAACGGAGAACCTGTCGTTGCCGCCGGGGATGGAGATGTACTACCCGTCCACGCAGCTCGATGGCGCGTTCATGACCGTGATCGTGCGCAGCTCCCGTCCGGCCGCGAGTCTTCGCCCCGAATTGATCGCGGCGATTCACGCGCTTGATCCGGGATTGCCGATCGATCAAGTCCAGCCTTACACGGAACTGCTGGCGGCCGCTTCCGCGGATCGCCGTCTCTCCATGTATTTGCTCGGCGGTTTCGCCGGACTGGCGCTCGCGCTGGCCGGCATGGGCATTTACAGCGTCATCGCGTATGGCGTCGCGCAACGCACCAACGAATTCGGAATTCGTTTCGCGCTCGGCGCCGCCGCCCGCGACGTGATCGGGCTGGTGATGAAGGAAGGATTGCGTCTGGCCGTCGTCGGATTGGTGGTCGGTCTCGGTCTTTCGTTCGCCATCACCCGCCTGATGCGCCGCCTCCTCTTCGAAGTGAGTCCTACCGATCCATGGCTCTACAGCGGCGTCGCCCTCTTTATCTGCAGCGTCGCGGCGCTGGCCTGTTTCGTCCCCGCTCTGCGCGCGACTCGGATCGATCCGATGCAAGCGCTCCGCACAGAATGAAGAAAGTGACAAGTGACGAGCGAAACCTTCTGACCTCCGCCTTCCGACTTCCGACCTCTGCCTTATGATCCACGATTTTCGATTCGCTTTCCGGCAGCTCTGGAAATCCCCGAGCTTCACCATCGCCGCCGTCGCCGTGCTCGCGCTCGGCATCGGCGCGAACAGCGCAGTCTTTGGCCTCGTGAACATGATGCTCTTCCAGCCGAAGCCCTTCACGGAGCCGGAGCAGGTGGTGCAGCTCTACTCACAGGACAAGAAGAACCCGAAGAGCTTCCGGGGGTTCTCGTATCCGACGTTTCAGGA
>JBEEHT010000032.1:0-59033 GCA_041167545.1 Verrucomicrobiota bacterium | reverse complement strand
GGCTCGGGATGACAAGGCATTTAATGTCGCTTGTACAAATGACGACATTGTCCCAATCTAGATGGCGTGATCTCGTTCGATCTGCGCCACGGCGATTGTCTCGAGGGGATGGCGAAGATTGCCGGCGCAACAATTGATCTCGTTGTCACTTCGCCGCCTTACAACCTTGGCATTGCCTACAGTCGTTACTCAGATCGACAGGACCGCGCGGGTTATCTCGAATGGTGCCATGAATGGCTAACGCAAATTCGGCGTTTACTGAAACCTGGCGGATCCCTCTTCCTCAACCTGGGCGCGGCGCCGTCAAATCCGCTGCTGCCGCATGAGCTGGTTCTTCGGGTGCGCGATCTCTTCGTGCTCCAGAACACGATCCACTGGATCAAGGCGATCTCGATTGAGAGTGAGGCGGGCGAGATCGTTTCGCGCGGACACTTCAAGCCGATCAGTTCGCCGCGATATCTCAACGATTGCCACGAATACATTTTCCATCTCACGCCCGAGGGAAAAACTCCGATCGATCGCCTGGCGCTTGGGGTGCCGTACGCGGACAAGAGCAACATTGCGCGCTGGGGCCACACCCGCGGAAGGGATCGGCGGTGTCGCGGAAACACCTGGTTTATTCCATATGAAACAATCCAGCGCCGGGAAAAGGAACGACCGCACCCGGCGACGTTCCCAATCAAGCTGGCCGAGAACTGCATTCGGCTTCACGGAATCCGAGAAAATCTTGTCATGCTCGATCCATTTCTCGGGATCGGGAATTCCGCGCGCGCCGCGGAGCGTTGCGGCGTGAAGAATTTCATCGCGTTTGAGATCGACGAAGAATACCTTGCCGAAGCAAAGCGGCGTCTTCTGTAGCCGCTTCGCTATGCGAAGCGCTGGGGAAAGCATCGTTGCAATACGCGCAACTCCCACGCTTCGCACAGCGAAGCGGCTACAGAAGAGCGGCTACAGAAGAGTGTCTGGACGCGGCGGTGGCATCTTCGGCGGCTGAAATTTATCGAGCGGCTTCACCAGATTTCCGGGCAATGGCCGGACGCGGTCGAAGATGCGCTCGGCGATCGGCTTTGCGACGAGATAACCGGCGGCGAACATTTCCATCCGGGCATCCAGGTTATCGATGTAATTGAGCGCCATCGCTTCCGGTGTTTTGGGGCTGACGGGCGATCCGAATTGCGGTTCGCCGTGATGCGCCCCGATCAAATGCAGCAGATGCATCCGGACATCTTCGGACGCAGGCAGCAATGCGCTCCACGCGTTCGTGTTCTCCGGCGTCTGCACTTTGCGCCAGAGCGAATTGACCAACTCCAGCCCGATCGAAATGTGTCCCATCAATTCGCCACGCTCGTCGTAGCCCATCGTGAAGCCGGTCTCCGGCAAATGATTTTCCCAAAGTTTTCCGGCGTCGTGAAACAGGACGCCGGCGACGAGGAGATCGAGATTCAATTGCGGGTAAAGCGGCGCGATCTCCATCGCGACCCGCATCATTTGCGCGACGTGCTCGACGAGTCCACCCCGCCGCGCGTGGTGATACGAGCGCGCTCCCGCCGTGCGCCGGAAGCGATCGCCGTGTTCCTCGAGAAGCGCTTCACCCAACGCGCGCAGGCGTGGATCACCGAGCGAGCGCGTCCGCTCGACGATGTAATTCCAGTCCGCCAATTGCCTCGCGCGCAGCTCCGGCGGTCCCTGCAAAAGCTCCGAACGCTCCTGGCCGTTGAGATGCCGCACTTTCCAATTTCGCGCGTCGAGCCCGAACTGCTGATGTTGCACGAACTCGCCAATCAGCTCGATGAAATCGGAGGCCTTGAGAGTTCCGCACGCCTTGAATTCCGGATGATCGCTCCAGACGCGCAGCGTCATGCGATCGGCCGCATCCGCGAGACCGAGTTCGCAATACGGTTTCTGTTCGCGCGTCACTTTCGAAGTCGCGCCTTCCACCTGGACGTGGACGCGCGCTTCCACCGCCGCCCCGTTCTGCGCGTGCCGGCGGATTTCAGTAAGAGTCAGCAAATCCATCTTAAGAATCAGCCGCTCCGAAGGTGGCCAAAGAAATCAGCGCTTATTTCGCAGCCTCGATCGCGCCGCACGCGATGCGCGCGCCGGAGTTGCCGGAGGGATCCGTTTTCAGGTCGTCGTCTTTTTCGTGAACCACGACCGATTTGCCAATGATCGAATCCGCTCCGCTCAAGCTCATCTTGCCCTTCCAATCGAGATGCGCCTTGCCGGAAGCGTCCGCCTCCAGATTGCCAAGGTCACCGGCGTGACGTTCGGGCGGGGTCATCGGGCCGCCGTGATGTTGGTGCGTCGGATTGAAATGGGCGCCGGCCGAAGCCGCGTCGGGCGCGGAGCAATCGCCTTTTTCATGGATGTGAAATCCATGTTTGCCCGGTTTCAGTCCAGTGATGTCGGCGACGACCTGGACGTCATCGCCTGTCTTCGTGAAGGTCACCGTGCCTGTGACCTGACTGCCTGACTTCGACTCCAGCTTGCAAGTCGCTTTCGTCGCGTCCTGCGCGTGCGCAACTACCGCAAGGGCGCACAGCATTCCCAGCGAAATGATTATCGTTTTCATGGCCTGACACTCAGCCACGACGCGCAGAATGTAAACCGGAGCACAGGCATCTTGCCTGTGCGGCAAACGGGCGTCTCGCCTGTTTTCGCAGCGGCTCTGGCAGGCGAGACGCCTGCCGACCGCACAGCCGAGACGGCCGTGCTCCTAATCGATCAACCGCTGCTCGATCCCCGAGTAAGCATCGATGCGCCGATCGCGCAGGAATGGCCAATGCGTTCGATGTTCGTCCACCCGATTCCACTCGATCTCCGCCATGACGATCTCTTCGCGATCGACGCTCCCTTGCGCGATGATCTGGCCGCTCGGCGCGACTACGAAACTCTGGCCCCAGAATTCGATTCCATCTCCGCCGGCCGGCGCTTCGTGACCGACGCGATTGATCGCGGCGACGTAACAGCCATTCGCGATGGCGTGGCTGCGCTGCATGGTTTCCCACGCGGAATATTGCGCCGCGCCATATTTTTCCTTCTCACGCGGATGCCATCCGATCGCCGTCGGATAAAATAGAATCTGCGCGCCGCGCAAGGCCGTCAGTCGCGCGGCCTCGGGATACCATTGGTCCCAGCAGACGCAGACGCCGATTTTGCCGTGCGCAGTCGGCCACGCCTGAAAGCCGAGGTCGCCCGGCGCGAAGTAAAACTTCTCGTAGTAAGACGGGTCGTCCGGAATGTGCATCTTGCGATACTTCCCAAGGTATTGCCCGTCCGCGTCGATGATCGCCGCGGTGTTATGATAAACGCCGGCCGCACGCTTCTCGAAAAGTGAAGCGACGATGACCGCGCCGGTTTCGCGCGCGACCGTTTCCAATTCCGTCGTGGTCGGTCCCGGAATCTCTTCGGCCAGCGCGAAGTTCGCGTGGTCTTCGGACTGGCAAAAATATTGCGAGCGAAAGAGTTCCGGCAGGCAAATGATCTGCGCGCCTTGCTGGGCCGCGTCTCGAATCCGCGCGATCGCTTTCGCCAGGTTTGCAGCCGGATCGGTCCCGCACTGCATCTGCACCAGGGCGACCTTTGTCATTCCGACAAGAGGCTGCGCTACTTCACCGAATCAGCCGGGACGATCTTGATGCTCTCGACGTTCATCCGCTTTTCCGGCCGATCGCCGGGCAGCGTTTTGGTCGTCGCGATTTTCTCAAGAACGTCATCACCTTTGATGAGTTTGCCGAAGGCGGTGTATTGCCCGTCGAGAAACTTCGGCGCGCCGTGGCAAATGAAAAATTGGCTGCCGGCGGAATTCGGATCCTGCGAACGCGCCATCGAAAGCACGCCGCGCTCATGCGACTTCTTGTTGAATTCCGCGGCGAGTTTGTAACCGGGATCGCCCGTGCCCCAGCGGGCTTGTTGCTTCTCGTCTTTCGTCAGCGGATCGCCGCCCTGGATCATGAATCCTTTAATGACGCGGTGAAACGCGGTCCCATCGTAGAAACCGGATTTTGCCAGCTTCTTAAAATTCTCGACCGTCTTCGGAGCTACGTCCGGCCAAAACTCGGCGACCATTTCGCCTTCGCTGGTTTTAATTACTGCGACTTCCTTTAGTTCATTCATTGCGACTGGTTCTTTCTTCTCGTCTTTTTTTTCTTGGCTGCGAACTGGCGCGGCAACAAATGCCAACCCCAGCACGCAGCAAAGCAATGTCAGTTTCATCTTTGACCAGTGGCACGAAGGCGCAGAGCTGTCACGCGGCAAAGTAACGCCGGCTCACTCTACGGCTGATGATATTCCTGCAGCGTTTTCACATGCAGACTGCTGCGCTGCAACGAGCGAATCCCATGCGCGCTCGCCTGCGCCGCCCGAATCGTCGTCATGATCGGAATCTTCTGCGCGAGCGAGGTGTTGCGGATCAAGACCTCGTGCTCGCGCGGCGTCTTCCCGCTCGGCGTGTTGATGATGAAATGGACCTCGCCGTTTTTGACGCGATCCAACACGTTCGGGCGTCCTCCCCCGATCTTGAATACCTTCGTCACCGGAACTCCGGCCTTCTTCAGCGCCCTGGCGGTTCCGCTGGTGGCGATGATCCCAAACCCGAGGCTGACAAAATCGCGAGCGACCGGGACGATTCCATCTTTGTCGCTGTCCTTCACGCTGATGAAGACATTGCCGCCCTTCGGCAACGGCGGCGGCGCGGCCATCTGCGACTTCGCGTAGGCGAGCCCGAGATCGCTGTCGATCCCCATGACTTCACCGGTTGATTTCATCTCAGGCCCGAGCGCGATATCCGTCCCCTGGTAACGCAAGAACGGGAAGACCGCTTCCTTCACCGAAAAATGTTTCGGCACGATCTCCTCGGTGAACTTCAGCTCGGCCAGCGTTTTGCCGGTCATGACTTTCGCCGCCAATTTCGCGAGCGGAACTCCGATCGCCTTGCTTACAAACGGCACCGTGCGCGACGCGCGCGGATTCACTTCGAGCACATAAACGTCCGAGCCTTTTACGGCGAACTGCACGTTCATCAGGCCGCGGACCTTCAGTTCGCGCGCCATCGCTTTCGTCGCCGTGCGGATATCGTCCAGGACGGCGACCGGAAGTGAGAACGTCGGAATCACGCAGGCGCTGTCGCCACTATGAATGCCGGCCTGCTCGATGTGCTCCATGATCGCGCCGATCACGCTCGCCTCGCCGTCGGCAATGCAATCGACGTCGACTTCGATCGCGTCTTCCAGGAAACGATCCACCAGGACCGGCCGTTCCGGGCTGACTTCGATCGCGCTTTGCATGTAACGGCGCAAATCGTCGCTGTTGTAAACGAGCTCCATCGCGCGCCCGCCCAGCACGAACGATGGCCTAACGAGAACTGGGTAACCGATCCGGTCCGCGATCGCGACCGCTTCATCCGCGCTGACCGCGGAACCGCTCGGGGTTTGGCGGAGCCCGAGCTTGTCGAGCATCGCCGCGAAAAGCTTCCGGTCCTCCGCCATCTCGATGCTTTCCGGCTGCGTCCCGATGATCGGCACGCCCGCGGCCTTTAATCCCTCCGCGAGATTGAGCGGCGTCTGTCCGCCGAACTGGACGATGACGCCTTCGGGCAATTCCTGCTCGTAGATGTTGAGCACGTCCTCGAGGGTGAGCGGCTCGAAATAAAGTTTGTCGCTCGTGTCGTAATCGGTCGAAACCGTTTCCGGATTCGAGTTCACCATGATGGTTTCGAAACCGATCTCGCGCAGCGCGAACGCGGCGTGGACGCAGCAGTAATCGAATTCGATGCCCTGCCCGATGCGGTTAGGTCCGCCGCCGAGGATCATGATCTTCGGCTTGTCGCTCGGCCGCATCTCATTCTCGGTGCCGTAGGTCGAATAGTAATAGGGAGTGAACGCTTCGAACTCGGCGGCGCAGGTATCGACGAGCCGGTAGGTAGGAATGACGCCGGCCGCCTTTCGCTGCGCGCGCATCTCCGATTCGGAAACGCCGTGCGCGACCGCGAGCTGGCGATCCGAAAAGCCGAGCTTCTTCATCTGACGCAGTCTATGCGAGGGGAGCACGGCCGTCTCGGCTGTGCGGCCGGCAGGCGTCTCGCCTGCCGCAACGTCTGGTTGTTGCAAAACCTCAACCCGTCGAACCAAAAACTCGCCCGATGCTAATTTCGCTTCCTCAGGATTACGCCCGATGTATTCCCGATACCGCTGCAACTCATCGAAATCGCGCACGATGCGATCGTAGTTTTCGTCCTGCCACAACATACCGTCGCGTCCGACCATTCGATTGATTTTTTTGGCGGTGAAGGATTTCCACGAATGCAAAATATCCGACAGCGCGAAACCGCTTGTAGGCTGAACGAGCGCATGCACGTGGTTTGGCATTACTACCCAGCTATCCAGAATATATCGTTCGCGGTCGAAATGCCGCAGGGCCTCAGCGACCTGAGATGCGATCTCTGTTTGGTTGAGTAGGCAGTGGCCATGACCCTGATCCAACCATCGCTCCCGGTTTGCCTGGAATCGTTCCTGGTACTCGTGCTTTGTCCGCGCGTCCCATGGTTCCGGATGAAACTTCGCCCATGTTTCAAACTCCTGTTTCCATTCCTTCAGCAGGGCGCTCGGAACGGCGTCGGCCAGACGAAACGTGACGAAGTAAGTTACTCCCTCTTGCTGCCAATGCGGGAGATTGCGTTGCGTAATTTTCGTATCCCCATGCGGATCCATTCCGCGAAAGACCGGCTGTGGTAGCACAGGCATCTTGCCTGTGGGGCCGGCAGGCGTCTCGCCTGTCGATTGCTGCTGAGAAACGGGCGAGACGCCCGTTTGCCCCACAGGCAAGATGCCTGTGCCACAAAGCTTGGATGCTTCTTCGACGATCTGTTTCACATTGTGCAGGAACCAGCGATCGATCTTGGTCAGCTCGAACACTTCTTCGATCGACATGCCATCCTGAAAAGCCTGGGCGAGATGGAAAATCCGCTCGGCATTGGGGATCGCGAGCTTCAGGCGCAACGTGTCGGCGTCGACGCGCTTCTCGTTGCCATCGCCGCATAAACCAAAGCGCTTGATCTCGAGCGACCGCAACGCCTTTTGCAGCGCTTCCTTGAAGGTCCGGCCGATCGCCATCGCTTCGCCGACACTCTTCATCTGCGTGGTCAGCGTCGGATCGGCCTGCGGAAATTTTTCAAAGGTGAACCGTGGAATTTTCACCACGCAGTAATCAATCGTCGGCTCGAAACTCGCCGGGGTTTCGCGCGTGATGTCGTTGCGGATCTCGTCCAGCGTGTAGCCGACCGCGAGCTTGGCCGCGATCTTCGCGATCGGAAAGCCGGTCGCTTTCGAGGCGAGCGCCGACGAGCGAGACACGCGCGGATTCATCTCGATCACCACCATCCGGCCGTTCTCGGGATTGACGGCAAACTGGATGTTCGAGCCGCCGGTTTCGACGCCGATCTCGCGGATGACGTCGAAGGATGCGTCACGCATCATTTGAAATTCGCGATCGGAAAGCGTCTGCGCCGGCGCGACCGTGATCGAGTCGCCCGTGTGCACGCCCATCGGATCGAAGTTCTCGATCGAGCAAATGACGACGCAGTTATCCGCGCAATCGCGCATCACCTCCATTTCGAATTCCTTCCAGCCGACGAGCGATTCCTCGATCAACGCTTCGCTTACGGGTGAGAGAGCAAGACCGCGGCCGACGATTTCCTCGAGCTCGTCGCGGTTGTAGGCGATGCCGCCGCCGGAGCCACCGAGAGTAAACGCCGGGCGGATGATGAGCGGAAACTTGCCGATCGTGTCGGCGACCTGGAGAGCGTCGGCGATCGAGTGCGCAATTCCCGACCGCGGAACATCGAGGCCGATCCGCTGCATCGCTTCCTTGAAGAGCTGGCGGTCCTCGCCTTTCGCGATCGCCTGCGCATTCGCGCCGATCAATTTCACGCCGTGTCGCGCCAGCGCGCCGTTGCGATTCAATTCCATCGCGGCGTTCAGCGCCGTTTGTCCGCCCATGGTGGGCAGGATCGCATCCGGCTTTTCGCGCTCGAGAATCGCCTCGATCACCTCCGGTGTGATCGGCTCGATGTACGTGCGATCGGCGAACTCCGGATCGGTCATGATCGTGGCCGGGTTCGAATTCACGAGCACGACTTCGTAGCCTTCCTCGCGCAACGCCTTGCACGCCTGCACTCCGGAATAATCGAACTCGCAACCCTGCCCGATAACAATGGGGCCGGAGCCTATCAGCAGGATTTTCTTGAGCTGGTTGTTGCGCGGCATTGCAGTGGCACAGGCGTGTTGCCTGCTCGGCCGAAGGAGATACCACAGGCACGAAGCCTGTGCTACGCATTACGCCACTTCCGCCATGCGCTGGCGGTCGAGGTACACTTTGCAGATGCCCTTGATGCGCGTCAGCACGTAATAAATCGTCTGGCTGCGCACGCGCACGAGCTCCGCGCCCACGATGCGCGTCACAAAATCGCTCGGCAATTCCATAACTTCCTGCGGCGTTCGGCCGTCGAGCCCTTTGCACAAAATGGCGGTCATCGCGCGGGTGAGGGTCTGGACTTCGGGACCGAGCGTCATCCGGAAATGCGCCTTGCCTTCGTCATCCACCTGGAGATAAACGCCGACCGTGTCCGCGCATTCCTCGTCTTTGCGGACGTCTTCGAGCACGAACTTTTCTCCGGCGCGCGGCTCCTGTTTCTTCGCGTTGTCCGCGTAGGAGACGAGCGTTTCGCGCCGCTCGATTTCCGGCAGCGACTCGAAGAGGTTGATGATCGCTTCTAGTTTCGGCGGATACAGAGCGCTAGCCTTTCTCGATCGGCGCGCCGACTTTGTTGCCCCACTCGGTCCACGAGCCGTCGTAATTCCGGACGTTCTCGAGCCCAAGCAGATAGGTGAGCACGAACCAGGTGTGGCTCGAGCGTTCGCCGATGCGGCAATACACGACGGTGTCGGTTCCCGGTTTCAGGCCGCATTTGTTGAAATAAATTTCCGCCAGCTCGCCGGCCGGCCTGAAGGTGCTGTCTTCGTTCGTCGCGGTTTTCCACGGAACGCTTTTCGCGCCCGGAATATGGCCGCCACGCAACACGCCTTCCTGCGGGTACTCCGCCATGTGCGTGATCTCTCCCTTGAATTCCCCAGGCGAACGCACGTCGATGAGCGGCTGCCCGGCCTTGCTTTGGGCGAGTGCTTCATCGGCGAACGCGCGAATCTCCTTGTCCAACCGCTTCTTCGGCACCGGATAATTTGTCGCGGGATACTTCGGCACTTCGCGCGTCATCGGGCGGCCGTCCGCCTTCCATTTGTCCCGGCCGCCATTGAGGATTTTGACTTTCTCGTGTCCGAACAAACGGAAAGCCCAGAGCGCATAGCACGCCCACCAGTTGGCTTTGTCACCGTAAAAAACGCAGGTCGTTTCCGGCGTGATGCCGTTTCGGCTGCAGAGCTCGGCGAATTTATCGGGCGCAATATAATCGCGGATCACCTGGTCCTGGAGGTCGCTTCGCCAATCGATGTGGACAGCGCCGGGGATGTGGTCGGTGTCGTAAAGCAGAATGTCTTCGTTCGATTCAATGATCCGAATGCCGTCGTCGCTGAGATGTTTTTCCATCCAATCCGCATCCACCAGCGCTTCGGGGTGCGCGTATTCAGTCGGGGACGTTGTCATGGGACGAAACTTCCGCCGCATCCCGCCGCTGGCAAACGTTTTGAAACTTCAATCTCCGCCAAACGCATCCTTCAACCATTGCCCGAATTGGCGAAAGACGAGACCGAGAAATGCGCCGGGGGTTCCGGCTTCGGTTCGTAGGTTTGGATTCCCACCTCGCCGCCGTCGATGTGCACTTCATCCAACTGCCACCGCCGCAGAAACACTCCGAGTGGATTGAAACGCGCGGTGATCCCATGCGCATCCGCGAGGTCATTGCTTTGCGGCCGTTCTCGGCGCGGAAGCCGTCACTCGCCGCCGACAAAAATCCCGTCCTCCGGATCGGCGAGTAAGTTCCGCTCGGAAAATGGAGGCCTTTGGCCGTTTGCTTTCCTAGCTCATCGCGGAACGCGTCGCTCTCCACGTAACGCGTCAAACGCGGATTCAGCAGCGCAATGACCACACCAGCAGCGACGAGGATTGCGCCGATAACCAGCGGCACTCTTCGCCAGCGCCGCCGCCACCAATCCACACGCATGTGCGATTATCGATGGGGGAAAGAATTCGGCAATTTGAAGCCGTTATTGAGTCAAACTCCGAAAGTCCTATGCTTCGCCGATGCGACTTCTCCTGATCGAAGACAAAAAAAAGACCGCGGCTTTTCTGGTCAAAGGCCTGTGCGAAGACGGCTTCGAAGTCGAGATCGCCTACGACGGCGAAGCTGGGCTGGAGCTGGCCCGCACGCTGCGACACGATCTATTCATCGTCGATGTGATGCTGCCGAAGAAGGACGGCTGGACCGTCGTTGCCGAACTACGCGGGGCCGGAGTGCGGACGCCGATCCTTTTCCTGACCGCTCGCGACAGCGTGCGCGATCGCGTGAAAGGCCTCGAGCTCGGCGCAGACGATTATCTAGTGAAGCCGTTCGCGTTCTCCGAGTTGACGGCGCGCGTCCGTTCGTTATTGCGACGCTCACCCGCGCAACACCCCGAGAAGTTACGCGTCGATGACCTGGAAATCGATACGCGGCGGCATAAGGCGACTCGTTCCGGCACCGCGCTGAATCTCACCTCCAAGGAATTTCTGCTCCTGGCGCATCTGGCCCGTTCGGAGGGCGAAGTCGTTTCCCGCACGGAAATCGCCGAGCACGTCTGGGACATAAATTTTCAGACGGACACAAACGTGGTCGACGTGATGGTGCGACGGTTGCGCGCCAAGGTGGACGATCCCTTCGAAGTGAAACTAATCCAGACGGTGCGCGGCGTTGGTTATGTTCTCAAAGCCGGCTGAACCGCGGTCGATCGCCTCGCAGCTCGTCCTCCTCTTTACGTTGGCCGCGGCTCTTCTGTTTTGCTGCGGTCTCGGCTTTTTATACTGGATCGTCGTCCGGCATGCGTTCGAGGAGGACAATGCCGTCCTGGCCGACCGCATCACGGTGCTACGGGCCGAGTTGAATAAACCGGGCGGCCCGGCTGCGATCGGCGAGGGATTAAAGACTCTTCGTCCGGGCGAACGCGTTGCTTACTGGGTCCGGGTCATCGATTCGCAAGGCAATACGGTGGCGGAGACGCCAGGGATGAATCTTCTTTTGCCGCCAGGCGTGTTTCCGACTGACACGCCGCAGGATTACGGAACAGACGGCAAGTTGTTTTCTGTCATGTCAGCGAGCGGGCAGGCCGGTGGAACAAATTATACGCTTCAGATCGCCCAAGACCGCTCGGCCGACGAGCGCTTCATGAAAAATTTTGCGGCCCTGCTGGCCATCATCCTGGCCTTGGGAATTGTAGCTGCCGCAGCGATCGCGTTCACCGTGACAAAACGCAGTCTCCGGCCGTTGGCGGAAATGACTCGGTCGCTGAAACGGGTCGGCCCGAAACATCTTCACGAACGGACGCCGGTCACGAGCTGGCCCCGCGAGCTGCAACCGATGGTGATTGCGTTCGACGACATGCTCGACCGGCTGGAGGATTCCTTCACGCGACTCTCGCAGTTCTCGGCCGATCTCGCGCACGAACTTCGCACTCCGATCGCCAACATCCGGGGCGAGGGAGAAGTCGCTTTGACGCGGGCGCGCACGCCCGACGAATACCGCGAGGTGATCGAATCGAGTGTCAGCGAATGCCAAAGGCTTTCCGGAATCGTCGATAACCTGCTTTTCCTCGCCCGGGCGGAAGCTGCCGAAAGCCCTCTTCACCGGAGCGTGTTCGACGGCAGGATAGCGGTGGAAAAAATAAGGGCGTATTACGAAGCGGTGGCGGAAGAGCAAAAGGTGACGATTAGCTGCAGCGGCCAGGCGAATTTCTTCGCCGACGAGACTCTCTTCGGCCGAGCCGTTAGCAACTTGCTGGAGAACGCACTCCACCACACTCCCATGGCCGGAACGATTGTTGTCTCAGTTGCGAATCGCGGCGCGCAGTCCGAAGTCTCCGTGAAAGATACCGGGAGCGGAATGGCGCCCGAACATCTTCCGCGCGTCTTCGATCGTTTCTATCGCGCCGATTCATCGCGCAGCTCCGATGGGTTGGGCTTGGGCCTCGCCCTAGTGAAATCGATCGCCGATCTCCACGGCGGCTCGGCGACGCTGACGAGTGAGGTCAACCGTGGAACCATCGTCACGCTTTCGTTTCCAGAGACATAGCAAAAAAAGGCTTGTCACCAAGATGACAAATTCGTAATGCGGGGAGATGCCGCACCAAAACGCCTCGCGAAACACGCTAACTCTCGGTCGACTCGTTTTAGGATTCCTTAGTTTATTCGCCATCGCCCCGTCGCTTCCGGCCCAAACGGCGCAGAGCGACCGTCTCGTTATCACGGGCGAAGAAGTGCCCAGCGCTTATGGCGCGCCTCCAAGCTTTTCGCGCAACCGCTTTTCCAATCTAATCAATTCCTATGTGCTGCCACCTGGCGCCGTCTACGGAGGATTGATTTACCAGGGCGACGCGCTTCGCTTCAATCGCCCCGATCACATGTTTACCCAGGAGATCGAACTGGGCCTCCCTCATCGTTTCGGCGTCGCAGTTGAAAATTCGGTCGAATTCTTTCGCGGACGAAACCAGGAGCGAACCTTCAGCCTGGAGGCGCGCTACGCCCTGGCCGATTGGAACAAGATCCCGCTCAACCCCACGATCTTCGTGGAATACAAATTCGGAATCGGCCACATCCTGCATGACGAAGGTCCGCCCGAAGAAATGCCGAAAGGAGAAGCGGAAGAGTTTCTCAACGAAAACAAACCGCTTCCGGATGCGTATGAAGTGCGGCTGCTCCTCGCGCAGGATTTTGGCGAGCACCTGGAATGGGCCCTGAATGCCTTTTTCGAACAGGAAATCGGCGGGGATCGCGGCCGGGAGATTGGCTTTGCTCAAAGCATTTTGGTTCCGGTCATATTGCCGAAAGAACGGCTTAAGGTCGGCGCGGAAATGCAATTCACCGCATTCACCGACGCCGGCATCCGCGAGGCAGACGAACCGGCTTCCTACCGGTGCGTCATTGGACCGACGGTCGCGTGGAAGCCGTCGAAGAACACGCGGCTCGATGTTTCTGCGCTGTTTGGAGTCACGGATGATTCACCGAGAGCGTCCGTCTTCGTCGTCTTCTCGATGTTGTTCGGTCCCGGCGGCGAACCTCAGCAAGCGGAAGCGCCAGCCTCGACTCGCAACCGCTAATTTTCTTCGACTACCAGTCCTTAACCTAACCACTGATAAATGACCTGCTCCGCTTCATACACTCGTCAGCGCTATCGAATCTTTTCCAGCCTAATCGGCACTCTTGCCACTCTTGCGATCAGCGCCTCGCTTCACGCGCAGACGGCTGTCAATTCACAGACGATCGTCGTGACGGGCGCGGAGATCTCGCCGACGCCTCATCCGCATGATGACACCCGGCCGAAGCTCGAGCACATCATGAAGGAAGTGTCGGGAACGGAAATCACCGTCACCAAGAAGGCGACCGTGATCAAACTCGACAAGCAGCCGCCGGTGCAGAACAACAATCTTCAGGAGCTCTTCACAAAAGCGCCCGGCCTCCTGGTTTCCGAGCAACAAAATCCCGGGCAATACAATTACAGTTATCGCGGCCTGGGGAATCCGCAGGAATCCGAATACACCCTCTTCCTTCAGGACGGCCTGCCGCTCATGAGTGAGTGGATCGGTTTTCCGACTCTCTATTATCAACCGGTTCCGCAAAGCGTGAGTGAGATTCAACTCATCCGCGGCGGCAGCAGCCTTCTTTACGGGCCGGAGCCGGCGCCTTCCATTAACTTCATCACGAAGCGTCCGGTGCCGGGAAGCCCCTTGGGCGCCTATTTGGAACAAACGGGCGGCGCGTACGGGTTTTACAACAGCTACGCCGCCGTCCAGCAGGCGAACGCCACCTTCGAATTCCGGCTCGATGCCGATTACCAGCATTCCGATGGGCAACGACAAAACGGCGAGTACAATCTCTGGCAGGCCAACGGCTACTTTGGCTATCGCCCCGACAGCAAGCAGCTGATCGCGCTCGATATTCACGCCAGCCGATTCGAGGGCGGCGACCCAGGCCGGCTCACCTTCCCCCAATTCGTCGCCGATCAGAATTTCTCACCCACGCCCTACAACCACAGTTGGGTCGATCGCTACACGGGAGTTCTCCGTTACGAATTGGAAAGTGGCGACTGGCTCGTGCAAGCCAAAGGCTGGCTCACCCATCAGGACATCGATGCGCGAAGCGGCACAAACCTGACCGCAGCCGGCGCCAACCCGACGAGCACCTTGTTTGCCTACGAAGAGTTCAACAATGGCGGGGTCGATATCCGGTTCCGGAAGAAATGGGGCGAAGGCACCATGTTCCGCGGCAGCGCCCTTACTTTCGGCGGCGTCGCTTATCACGGCGAGGCGCCTTTCAATCGCTACACCCTGAACGCCGCCAATACCGGCCCAAACTTTCTCTACGCGCCGCGCGACACGACCTCGACGAACATCCCGCTTAGACAGGATCGCTTCGCCGATTATCAGGCGTTCTTCATGGAGGACCTGATCCGGATCGGGAAATTCCACATTGTTCCGTCGTTCCGGCTCGATCATGAAAACGTCGAGGTCGATTCAACTTTCGCCCCGTGGCTGCCAAACCCAACGCTAACGCCGCCGACGACGACAACAACCGGCGCGCCTAAAATCAGTGCCGATCACTGGGTTCCGCTCTGGGGAATTGGACTCGGGAACGATTTCGGAAAAGGAAACGAGACCTACTTCAGCGCTACCTCCGGCTGGAGGCCGACGCGCTTCTTCGATATCGCCGGGACCACCCGGACGATTTTGCCCGGCGCGTCGATCCCGGACCCGTTCCAATCGCTCGATATCGAGTTGGGCGTGCATGGAACTCCCATCAAGGGTTTGTGGTACGACGTCGGTTTGTTCTGGATGGAGTTCAGCAACCGGACCGAATCGCAAAACGTTACCACCACCGATTTCATCATCGTAAACACCGGCAACACGCGGCATCGCGGGTTCGAGGCCGAGTTCTCCTACGACTTGCTCGCGCCGTTCCAGACCGAGATCGCACCCGTCACGACGACGGCTGATTCCAAGTCGTCGAACAAAGACGTGGCCGTCGCGCCGCCGCCGTCGCGTCCGCTGCAGTTCATTCTCTTCAGCAATATTCAGCTGCTTGACGCCGAGTTTACGGAAAGCACCCAGATCGTGCCGAACAGCGGAGGCAGAACCTTCGTCGGCAACGAACCCGCCTACGCGCCGGATCTGATCTGGAAAGGCGGCATCACTTTCCAAAAGGAAAAATGCTTCCGCGTTACTTTATCAGGCGTCTATGTGTCGGACCAGTTCTGGGCGGACTCCAATCAGCCGCTGCTCGCGGGAACTGCCGTAAGCGTCCCGGCCGTGATCCCGTCCTACAAGACCTTCAATCTTTCGACCGAATGGTATCTCACCAAGAACGTCCGGCTGATCGCGGGCGTCTCAAATTTAACGGACGAAAAATATTACTCGCGCGCTTTTCTGACGGGTCTGATTGATCCCGCGCCACGCCGGACGGGGTACGCCGGCGTGTCGGTGGAATTCTGAGGAACCGAGCGGAATGGTGGGTCGCGCGTTGCGGAGCGTGCGATCCACCTAGCGCCGGAGCGCAGCGACCTTGTTCATCCGCTTCCGGACTTCGGAAACGGAAATCGTGCTCTCATTTTTCCGTCGCGCGAAAGTGGCGAGGTCCTGTAACTCGTCGAGCAGATCTTCGTATTCCTCGAGGAGCAGGATCACCGGCTTGGCCTTCGCCGTTTTCGCGGCATTCTCTTCGACTTTGGGATTTGAACTGTTCATGAAGCTGGGCCGGGAGGGTTGTTCGGCTGCGCGCGCAAGCGCAATGTTAACCCATTCGCGGCTATTTGGCGAATAGGAGAGCGGCCTCCGCGCCGTGACTGTGTTTGCTTTAATTTTCCGCCGATTCAGGAACCGCCTTCTCCGCCGCCTGAAAACCAATCTTCGAATGGGTGCCGTCGCAGAATGGTTTTGCGGTCGAGGCCCCGCAGCGGCAAAGCGCCACGCGATCTTTCGCCGGATACGCGTTCCCGTCGTCGTCTTTTAATTCGACGCGCCCCGTCACGATGTAGGGCCCGTTCTTAATGATCTCGATCGTTACATCAGCCATGATGCGTCGAACCTAGCTCACATCTTCTCTGTTGCACGACCGGAGGTGCAAATGCCAACTTCCGAGCCAGCGCCTCCGCGCGCCAGAAAATGAGATTCCCGATCGCCGGCCTCCTCGGTCTTATTTACGTCACGTCCGAATTGTTGCTCACGTTCACAAAACGCGCGCGCACCAAAGGCCCATCACGCGACGCCCAATCGTGGCGGCTCATGTGGATCGTCATCACGCTCAGCATGTTTTTCGGAATCCATGTCGCGCAAAAATATCGATTCGCTGGTTTACCCGGCCGCCAACTCTTCATCATTGCCGGCGTAACCATTTTTATTCTCGCCCTCGCTTTTCGAATGTATGCGATCTGGCGGCTCGGCCGGTTTTTTACCGTCAACGTCGCGATCGCCGCCGATCATCAACTCATCGACTCCGGTCCGTACCGGCTCGTTCGCCATCCTTCCTACACCGGCGCTCTCTTTGCCTTCTTCGGGATCGCGCTCACCATGGCAAACTGGCTCAGTCTTCTCGTCATCATGCTCCCGGTTTTTGCCGTTTTCGTTTACCGGATGAACGTCGAGGAACGCGCCTTGATCTCCGGCCTCGGCGACAGTTACCGCTCCTACATCGCCCGGACGAAGCGATTGATACCGTTCGTCTATTAATTCAGCGCGAGCGCCAATGCCGCCGGAGGCGATGCCGCGGAACGGCCGTCGCATGTTCGCTCGTGGTCTCGATCAATTCGCGCCGGCGCAATTTCTCGAGCGCGGTTTGCACGGCACTCTTCGAAAGTCCGGTCGCTTCCGCGAGCATCCGCAAACTCGCCGACACTGGTTTCCATTTTTGGCGCACGGCCTGTCCATAGAGATAAAGATAAACGAGAAACGCCGCCGGCTGCCGATCGTGCCCGACCAAATCCCGCATCAAAATATCGAGCACGTAATCGTCGACCGGGATCGTTTCGCGAAAACGAGGCATCTCTTTTTTCCTGGCAGCTACGTCGCTAAACAACCTTCGTGATCGCGCTTCATTTGGCCGGCGTCCCGCTTGGTTGTGGCGCTGGACTTGAAGCGGGCGCCGCGGGCGCAGATTCGTAAGGTGGACCGGCCGGCGCCGGAACGGCATCCAGCCGCTTCCGGATTGCTTGCGCCAGCTCGCGAACCTTCTTCTCGTTCGCGCCGGCCTTCGTCGCTTTGACGAACTCCTCGGTTTCGGATTGAAGGGGCTGATATTTTTCCTTGAGAAAAGCTTCCAGGTTTTGATGCAACGCAGCGCCCGCGTCTTGCTGGGTGGCGCCGCGACCTGAGGGAAGTTCGCCTGGCTTCAAGGCGGCAAGTTGGCGGGCGTGGATCTCGTAAAGATCCAGATAGGCTTGAGCATAAGGGAGCGACCGTTGCATCTCCCGGAATTTGCTCTTGCGCGACGACTCATTCTTATCGAAACCGGAAAACACAATCCACGGATCGACATAGGCGTACGACCAATCGCCATTCCGCCGGAAGATATATTTCCAATGCGGATGCATGAATGGTTTAACCCAAAAGCCGGATTGCGGGTGAGCCTGGTCGTCGATCCTGAAATCTTCGACCGTGAGCTGATGATAGGGGACGAATCCTTTCGCGATCTTGTCCTGCCAGGTCGGCATCCGCGGCGTCTCTTCATCCTGAGCGGACGCAAACGCGATGAGAAGCAGCGCTAGTGCGAACTGATAGAGCGCTCGTTGCAGTCGAGGATTCACATTTGTGCTACGGCTCCGCCGCGATCCTGAGAACGATCTTGCCGCGCGTGTGATGGGTTTCGGATTGTTGCACCGCTTTCGCGGCATCAGTCAGCGACAACAGTTGACCCACGATCGGTTTTATCTTGCCAGCTTCGATCAGCTTCGTGATTTCGCTCAGCTCGTTGCCATCGGGCTTCGACCAGAGCGATGAGCCGCGGATACCGAACCTATCCAGCTCCGCCTGGTCAGGTCGCGCGACCAGCGTGACGATGATGCCGCCTTTCTTCACGACCGCATAACTTCGGGCAAGGGTATCGTGGCCGACCGCATCGAGCACCACATCCACATCCTTTGCCACATCCTCGAACTTTGTTTTCGTATAATCGATCGCCACATCCGCGCCGAGTTGCTTGAGCAAATCCTGGTTTGCCGTCGAAGCCGTCGCGATGACGCGGGCGCCGCGCGCTTTGGCGATTTGAATGGCGAAACTCCCCACGCCACCTGAACCGCCGTGAATGAGAACGGTCTGGCCTGCGTTTAACGTCGCCGTGTCGATCAACGCCTGCCACGCCGTCAACGCCGCCAGCGGAACCGCCGCGGCGTCCGCATAAGTCACCGACTTCGGTTTGATCGCCGTCTCGTTTTCCGCGAGGACCGCGTACTCCGCCCACCCGCCACCAAAGAGCGCATAACCATAAACCGCATCACCGTTCTTGAACTTCGCCACCTTCGCTCCCGTCTTCTCGACCACGCCCGCGACGTCGTAGCCCGGGATGAGCGGCAGGTGCGTGCCGAATTCTTTCGCCAGCCGGCCTGAGATTACGAGCGGGTCCGCCGGATTCACTCCGCATGCAATCACGCGCACGAGCAGCTCGTTCTCTTTGAGTTCTGGCCGCGGCGCCTCCTCATACTTCAACACCTCCGGCCCGCCATACTCGTGCGCCACGATCGCTTTCATCATGGCGGCTGGTTGGGCGATGGCACTTGCGCCTACAAACAGCAGCGCGGCAATCAGGATCGCGACTGCAAGAGGTCTCACACAACGGGCACAAAGGACACGACGGAGCATGGGAGAAAAGTCGCCCGGTTCTGTCGCTAACTTAATCATCAGCCTTTGTGAACCGTTGTGACCGTTGTGTGAGGTTTCACTTCGGAAGTATGGCGTCAGCGGGATAAAGGACGCCGTTCTTCATCACGCTGTCGATGTCGGAGGCGTTCTTGATGTCGTCGACCGGATTCGATTTCAAAATCACGAGATCGGCGAAGTTCCCCGGCTTGATCGCACCGATCTTCGAGCCGACTTCGCCGCCGAAAACTTTTGCGGCATTGCCGGTCGTGCATTGCAGAATCTGCATCGGCGTAAGGCCGGCTTCTTTCATGAGCTGGAATTCACGAAAGATCGCGGGGCCGTGGATCGTGCCGATGTTCCCGGCGTCGGTGCCGGTGGCGATGAGAACGCCGGCGTCCTGAAGTGTCTTCAAATTCTTGAGCGCGATGTCGTAGGTTTTTTGGATGTTGCCGAGCACGGCTGCGGGATTCGCCATCGCGGTCTTGATCCGATCGGGCAATTTGTCGGCCGGAAGTTTCGTCACGTCGAGCGAGGCAATGATTTCGGGATTGCCCCAAGCCTTCTCTTCGGAAGTCAGCTCGAGCTTGTTGGCAAAAGTGCGGCCGTAGCGTTCGAAGACGACGAGCGTCGGGGTAAGGAAGGTTCCCTTTTCCTTCAGGAGTTTGACGAAGCGATCGTCAACCAGTTTGTCGGTCACGCTGTGGACAAGAAGATCGGCGCCTTCCTCGGCCGAGGCGCGCGCGGCTTCGAGCTCGGTGGCGTGGACTGCCACGCGGAATTTCAGCTTATGGCTTTCATCGACGACGGCATGAACCACCGGGCGGAAGATCGCCGCCCGTTCGACATCGGATTGGCCGGCAGCAGGTGATCCCGCGGCCGCTGGGGAGGGCGATGATGGCTGCGCCGGTGGAACTATGTACCAAATCTTTATGTAATCGGGCTGTTGCGCCGCGAGCTTGCGCACCATCTCCCGGCCTTGTTCCGGCGTGTCGATTTTGACGATCGGCGGATCACCGAGGTCGAGCTGCGGCCGCGAAACGCTGGAGATAAGTGGCCCAGCCGCCGCCACCCGCGGCGCTTTGGCTTCGGCGTTCGCGAGCTTGCGCATCTCGAAATTCCAGATGGGTCCGCCAATATCGACGACCGAAGTGATTCCGCTGCGCAGGTAGCGCCTGAAGGTATCGGACAAGTTGTGTTTGATCATCGCGACCTCGTCCTTGTAGGGCCGGACGCTGGTGAGATCGACGCCGTCCGGCCGCGTATAAAGACCTCCGGATTGGAAGAAGTGAACGTGCGTATCGATGTAACCGGGGAGAACGAACTTGCCTTTGCAATCGATGACGCGCGGACCTTTTGTGGAAACCTCGGGCGCCTGCTGGCCAACGGAAGTGATGTGGTCGCCTTCGATAACGACGAGCGCATTTGGCACGACCTTCGAAGTGGCGGGATCGATGAGGGTGCCGTTGACCAGCGCGATCTTGTTATCGGCAATCACATCGGCCGACGAGGCGACCAGCGTGACAGTGAGACAGGCGAAAAAGCAACGCAGTTTCATTCGGCAATAATGTAAGAGCGGAGGCTGGATGACGAGCTTCTATTGCTCGGCCAGAAAGCGTCTCGACAGGCGCGCGTCCCGTTCGCCAAGCTCAATTCCAAATGGATCCGTTTGAATACGTCTGCATTCTCACTTCCATCGTGGCCGGCCTTGCGGTGACGCGGCTGCTCGGCGGGGTAGGCCAATTAATCCAGACCCGGAAGCGCACGCCAGGTTATTGGGTCCATGCGTTGTGGATGGCGAACACGCTCATGACGGTCATCATCGCCTGGTGGGTCCAGTATCGCTGGCGGACCATCGAACATTGGACGCTCTTTCTCGTCCTATGGCTCCTGGTCGCGCCGATCAATCTTTACCTCGCCTCGGCGCTTCTCTTTCCCAACGAGCAGGAGGGCGAACCGATCACGAATTGGAGAAAACATTATTTCGAGCATCGCCGCGGCTTCTTTGTTCTGATCGCCGCGAACTTCGCGATCGATCTGGTCGACACGCTCCTCAAAGGCTGGGAACGCTTCCTCTCGTTAGGCCCGCTCTACGCCGGATCGATGCTGCTCTTTATCGTCCTGGGCTCAGTCGCGGCCTTCACGAAATCGGCGCGTTACCATTCGGCCTTCGCCGTTTTCTATTTCATCTACAACGGCGTCATGCTCGGCAGCAATTTGCTGCGCCTGACGTGAGCTGAGAATGATTGGAGACGGCCCGCCCTCGGGCCGTTGAGATAAAGCGATGCCAGTCTTCTCTGGCGCGAGGGCGCGCCGGCTCCAAGAGAGGCTATTGCGCCAAGGCGCGTTCGGCGGGAGTTTGCGCACTCACACCGAGGCTTATTTATGCATTGGAAAATCCTGATTCTTTCGTTGGCGCTGACGAGTTCCATCCCGGCGCAGCCCACGCCGGCTCCTGCGACCACAGCCGGCAAACGCCCGTTCACCTTCGAGGATATGATGAAACTCAAACGCGTCGGCGCGCCAGTGCCTTCGCCCGATGGCAAATGGGTCGTGTTCGATATGGTGGACGTGGACCTCGAGGCGAACACGAAGATTTCGCATTTGTGGATCGTGCCCGTCACCGGCGGTGACGCGCGCCGGTTGAACCAAACGCCGAACCACGAAGAGCGCCCGCGCTTTTCGCCGGACGGCAAACGGCTGATCTGGACCTCGAAGGCGACGGACCCGACGCAAATCTGGATGTCCAACTTCACTCCGGAAAGCGGCGGACTGGATGGCCAGCCGCATCAGGTCACGAATATTTCCACGGGAGCGGATGGCGGCATCTGGTCGCCTGATGGGAAGAGCATCGTCTTCGTTTCGGCGGTTTATCCCGATGCGAAAGACGACGCCGAAAATAAGAAACACGATGAAGCGCTCGGCAAGAGCAAGGTGAAGGCGAAGATTTTCACGAAGCTGCTTTACCGGCATTGGACTTCGTACACGGAACACAAGCGCAGCCATTTGTTTGCGGTGAGCGCGGACGCGAATGATTCACCGCGCGATCTCACGCCGGGCGATCACGATGTGCCGCCATTCAATCTCGGTGGTCAGGACATGTATTCGGTTTCGCCCGATGGCCAGGAGCTCGCCTACACCAGCAACGTTGATGAAGTCGAAGCGACCAGCACGAACAACGAGATCTTCATCGTGCCGATGGCAGGCGGGACGCCAAAGAAGATTTCGACCAGCCCCGGCAACGACAACACGCCGCTCTATTCGCCCGATGGAGAACACATCGCCTGGCGTTCGATGGCGCGCGCCGGTTTTGAGGCGGACAAAGAATCGCTCATCATTTATCAGCGGAAACTCAGTCAAGCCCGCAACGCGACCATAAACTTCGATCGCTCCGTTGGCAGCCTCACCTGGACGCCCGACTCGAAGGCAATTTGTTTCACGGCGGAGGATCACGGCGAAGCGCCGATCTGGGTGCTGTTGATGGACGGCAAACCACCGAAGCAGGTGGCGCGGCTTCATGCGGACGATCCCGTTTTCTCGAAGGACGGGAACTCGCTTTTTTTTAGTCGCGTCTCGATCGACGCGCCGAGCGAGATCGCCCGCCTCGACGTCGCGGAAAAGCCAAAGAGCGCGAACCTGGCTCCAGTCGCCGTGACGCACATGAACGACGCGTTGCTCTCGCAGATCGATATGCAGGCGATGGAATCGTTCAACTTCCCAGGCGCCAATAACGAATCGCTCCAGGGTTTCATCGTTCGCCCGCCGGGATTCGATGCGACCAAGAAATACCCGCTCAAGTTTTTGATTCACGGCGGACCGCAGGGCGCCTGGGGAAATTCGTGGACGTATCGTTGGAACGCGGAGCTCTTCGCAGCGAACGGCTACGTCGTTGTCATGATCAACTTCCACGGCTCGACCGGTTACGGCCAGAAATTTACCGACTCGATCAGCGGCGATTGGGGCGGCAAGCCATACGAGGACTTGATGAAGGGCCTCGATTACGTCGAGAAAACGTATCCGTTCATCGACAAGGATCGCGAGGCCGCGCTCGGCGCGAGCTACGGCGGTTACATGGCGAACTGGCTCCTCGGCCACACCGATCGCTTCAAGTGCATCGTGTCGCACGACGGCGTCTTCAATACCGAGTCGGCTTACGGCACGACGGAAGAGCTTTGGTTCAACGAGTGGGAATTCAAAGGCCCGCCGTGGAAGAACCGCGAGCTTTACCGGAAATACTCGCCGCATTTGTTCGCCGAGAAATTCAAAACACCGACGCTCGTCGTGCACGGCCAGCTCGATTTCCGGCTCGATGTTTCGGAGGGCTTCCAGCTCTTCACTACGCTGCAGCGATTGAAGGTGCCGTCGAAAATGTTGTACTTCCCCGACGAAGGACATTGGGTGTTGAAGCCGCAGAACTCGCGGCTTTGGTGGAAGACGGTGAGCGACTGGGTCGATCAGTGGTGCGGCGCGAAATGAGTGAGGCGTTGCTCTTAGTGTCATCCCGAGGCTGGCGCAGCGCGCCGAGGGACCTCTCAAGCGAGCAATCGCTGCCGCGCACCATTTTGCGTGATCGGCGCGATACGCGTAGCTCTTCGCGGAAGCGGCCTCTACGACTGCGGGGTCCCTCGGCGCGCTGCGCCGGCCTCGGGATGACCGCATTGCGTTAAAATGAATTCTCTTCAGCCCACGATCTTGATCGTCGATGACGAAAAGCACACGCGCGATGGGCTTCGGCGGTTGCTCGAGAACGATTACGATACCTACGTCGCGGAGGACATTCGCGGCGCGATGGATGTCCTCGAACGCGAGCAGATCGACGTGATGCTGACCGATCTGCGAATCGGCGGCGATGACGGCATGGCGTTGATCGAGCGCGCGCTGAAGCTGCCGCATCCGCCGATCTGCATCATGATGACGGCTTACGGTTCGGTCGATACCGCGGTCGAAGCCATGAAACGCGGCGCTTACGATTTCGTGACCAAGCCGCTGAATCTGGACAAGGTTGAGATGCTGATCTCACGCGCGCTGGCCACGCGACGAATGGAGCAGGAGAATCGGACGTTGCGCCAGCAGGTCGATGAACGCTTCGGTCTCGAAAACATCATCGGCGAATCGCCGGGATTGCACGAAGTGCTCGATACCATCCGGCAGGTCGCGCCTTCCTCCGCGAACGTCTTGATCGAGGGCGAAAGCGGCACCGGCAAAGAGCTGGCCGCGCACGCTATCCATAACTTGAGCCGGCGGAACAAGGCGAAATTCGTCACTGTCCATTGCGCGGCGCTCTCGCCGCAACTGCTCGAGAGCGAACTGTTCGGGCACGAGCGCGGCGCTTTCACTGGCGCGCACGAACGGCGGGTCGGCCGCTTCGAGCAGGCCAATGGCGGCACGATTTTCCTCGATGAGATCGGCGAAATCGACGCCAGCACCCAGGTGAAACTGCTACGCGTAATCAGCGAAGAGCGCGCCTTCGAACGCGTCGGCGGCAACCAGACTTTACGCGCCGATGTGCGCTTGATCGCAGCCACGAACAAGAACCTCGAGAAGCTAGTAGCCGAAGGAAAATTCCGGGACGACCTCTTCTTTCGCTTGAACGTCGTGCATATCACGATGCCACCGTTGCGCGAGCGGAAGGACGATATCCCGCTGCTCGTCCGCAGCTTTCTGCGGCACTTCTGCAAAGTGAACGAGAAGCCGCTGCTCGACCTAACCGCCGATGCGATGAACGCCATCCTCACGTACGACTGGCCGGGCAACGTGCGCGAGTTGCGGACGGCTATTGAGCACGGCGTGGTCATGGCGCGCGGACCCAAAATCGCGTTGCGCGATTTGCCCGCGAACGTGCGTCAGGCGACCGGCGCGGAATTACCCGGAGGCTTCACCGCGAGCAAAGCGTTCGGAGAGAAGTCGAGCGCGCTCGATCTGCACGAAACGGAACGGCGCCTTATCATGCAGGCGCTCGCCACGACGAAGGGCAACATTACCGCCGCCGCGAAAAAGCTCGGCATCAGCCGGCGCACCTTGCATCGCAAGATCAACGAGATGAAGGCGGCTGGAGAGTCTCTTTAGCGACGATCCGTAACCAAGGAGGGGCGATTTTCAATCGCCCGTTTTAAGACGGCGGTTGCAGGCCGCCGCTCCTTGTTCTTTACGGATGGCGTTCGCGGCCTTTGAATAACCGACGTGGCGCAGGCGAAGAAAATATTTGGCACAGATGGCGTCCGCGGCGTGGCGAACGTAGAGCCGGTCACTGCGGAAACGGCGCTCAAGCTCGGACGCGCCGCCGCCCATATTTTCACCCAACTCAATCCACGCTCTCATCCGACGGGCGCGCGACCCAAAATTGTCCTCGGAAAGGATACGCGGCTGTCCGGTTACATGCTGGAAAACGCACTCGTCGCCGGCATCACTTCGCTCGGCGTGGATGTTCTGCTCATCGGCCCGTTGCCCACCCCGGGCGTCGCCTACATCACGCGCTCTTTGCGTGCCGATGCCGGCATCGTTCTCTCCGCCTCCCACAATTCGTACGAAGACAACGGCATCAAATTCTTCCGGCACGACGGCTACAAGCTCGACGACCAGATCGAGCAACAGATCGAGGACCTCGTGTTCAGCGGCGAGATCGATTCGATTCGTCCCACCGCCGGCAAGATCGGACGCGCCCGCCGGATCGATGACGCGCTCGGCCGTTACGTCGAGTTCGCGAAAGCCAGTTTCCCTCGCGGAATGTCGCTCGAGAAAATGCGGATCGCGGTCGATGTGGCGAACGGCGCGGCTTACAAATCGACTCCCTGCATCTTGCGCGAGCTCGGCGCGGATTTGAGCGTGGTGCACGACGAGCCCAACGGAACGAACATCAACGCGCAATGCGGCAGCACGTTTCCGTCCGAGATTCAGCGGGCTGTCAAAGAGAGCGGCGCGCAGATTGGCATCACGCATGACGGCGATGCCGATCGGGTGTTGCTTTGCGATGAGAAGGGAGAGCTCGTGGATGGCGATGAAATTCTCGCGATTGCCGCGGTCGATCTGCTCCAATCCGGCCGGCTGAAAGAGCAAACACTCGTCGCGACGGTGATGAGCAATTTCGGGCTCGATGAAGCGCTCGCGGCGCTGGGGGGGAAAGTGGTGCGCGCGAAAGTGGGCGATCGCTATGTGATCGAGACCATGGTCGAGCGCGATTTGAACCTGGGCGGCGAGCAGAGCGGGCACATGATCTTCCGCGATTTCACCACGACCGGCGATGGGATCATCAGCGCGCTGCAAGTTCTGCGGATCATGAAGGCGACGGGAAAACCGTTGAGCGAGCTGAAGCAATGCCTGAAAAAATATCCGCAGGCGCAGCGGAATTTGAAAGTGAAGGAGAAGCGGCCGCTGGAAGAGTTACCGGCGGTAATGAAACTGGTGGGCGACGCGGAGAAAGAGCTTTCCGGCAAAGGCCGGGTGCTTCTGCGGTATTCGGGGACCGAGCCGAAGATCCGCTTGTTGATCGAGGGCCGCGAGCTGGAGCAAATCGATCGGCAGGCAAACCGAATCGCGGAGGCGATCCAAAACGCGATAGGAGCATAGGTCATATACGACATATGAGTCTTATTCAGGTAATCGAGGCGCTCTTGTTTGCGGCGCAGAAACCGCTCACGACCGCCGAGCTCCTTGCTGCGATCAAAGGTGCGGGCGATGCGGATGAGCTCATGCCTAACGAGTTTGCGCGGACGAAGGACCCGGAAGTGGCGGCGGCGCTGGAGCAATTGAAGATCGATTACGTGCAGCAAGGCCGCGCGTTCCAGCTCGCGGAAAAAGCCGAGGGCTGGCAACTGGTGAGCGATCCCGCCTACGCCTCCTGGGTTCGCCAACTATTTCCGGCGACGAAACCGGCGCGGCTCACGCCTCCATCGCTGGAAACGCTCGCCATTGTCGCCTACCGGCAACCGATCACACGCGCCGACGTCGAAGCGGTCCGCGGCGTGGCGGTCGACGGCGTTCTGCAAAGTTTAATGGAGCGCGGGCTGGTGAGAATCGCAGGCCGCGCCGAGGTCCCGGGCCGGCCGCTCCTTTACGAGACTACGCAATTCTTCCTCGAGCATTTCGGCTTGCGCGATCTCAACGAACTTCCAAATGCCGAGGAATTGCGGACCCGTTATCTGCCGACGGCACCGCGGAAAGAAGCGCCCGTTCCCGACGAATCGCCCGCTCCACAAGATTGACTTGGCGGCTTCTTTGACGACGCTTCTGCCGCGTCTCACGGGGCTTACTCTATGAATAAATTTGTGCGCGGATTCGGAAAAGTGTCGGGCCTGGTGCTGCTCTTCAGCCTGACGGGTTGCGGCAGTTACAATCGGCTGGTTACGCTGGAGCAGAACGTCAACAAAAAGTGGGCGGACGTGCAATCGGTCTATCAACGCCGCGCCGATTTGATTCCGAATCTCGTCAGCACCGTCTCGGGCGCGGCGAATTTCGAAAAATCGACGCTGACGGAAGTGACGAACGCACGAGCCAGCGTCGGCCAGGTAAAGCTCGACCCAAGCAAAGCTCCGACCGACGCAGCGGAACTCGAAAAATTCCAGCAGGCACAGGGGCAACTGAGCACGGCGTTATCCCGATTGCTGGTGGTAAGCGAGAATTATCCGCAGCTCCGTGCGACCGACGCGTTCAAAGGTTTGCAGGTTCAACTCGAAGGCACGGAAAATCGCATCTCGGTTGAGCGAAATAATTTCAACACCGCCGTGCAGGAGTACAACACCGCGCTCGCGACCTTCCCGACCAACATGTTGAACAAGATGTTTGGGTTCCAGCCCCGTCCGTTCTTCAATGCGGCGCCAGGCGCGGAGAAAGCACCGGAAGTAAAATTTGATTTCAACAAACCGACGCCGGCGACATCGCCTGCGACAACTCCGTAGGTGATCCGCCCTCTTCCTGCAGTGGCGGGCGTGGCGCTCGCGCTTCTGTTCGCTCCCTCTCCTGCAGCGCGCGCCGCCGAGACGATCCCGCCCAAGCCCGCGGGTTATTTCAACGACTATGCCGGGGTAGTTTCAAAAGAAGCCGCGCTGCGTTTCAACGAGAAGCTCGCGCAGTTCGAACGCGAGACCTCCAATCAGGTATTGGTCGCGGTCTTCAGAAAAATGGAGAGCGACTCGTCGATCGATGATTATACCCGGCGGGTGGCGCAGGCGTGGGCGGTCGGCCAGAAAGACCGCCGCAACGGCGCGGTCCTCTTCGTTTTTGTCGACGACCGGAAGATGTTTATCCAGGTCGGCTACGGACTGGAGGGCGCGCTCACCGACCTGACCGCTTACGACATTACCGAAAGGCACATCAAGCCTCGGTTCCGGGCGAACGATTATGAAGGCGGCCTAACGACCGGCATCGATCTGATCTGCAAGGCGATCCTCGGCGAATATACCGGGAGCGGAAAGACGAAGACGGAGGAAGGAGGCACGCCCGCCAATGGCCGCGGCCTCCTTACCTTCATCATATTCCTCGTGATCCTCCTTGTCGCCGTCCGGCTGGTCCGCCGCGTGACTGGATACGGCTATTCGAGTGCGGGCGGGCGGCCTTTTTTCGGCGGTTGGATGGTCGGCAGCGGCGGCGGATGGTCGAGCAGCTCGTCGTCGGGTGGCGGTGGAGGCTTTAGCGGATTTAGCGGAGGCGGCGGGAGCTTCGGTGGCGGCGGGGCAGGTTCGAGCTGGTGACGTCGATGCGCACAAAAAACTTTCTTCGCGAGCTCGAGCACGATCGGATCACCGGAGCGATCAAAGAGGGCGAAGCGAAAACTTCGGGCGAGATTCGCGTCTTCATTCAGCGCGGGATGTTGGAAGGCGATCCGCTGAGCAGCGCGCAGAGAAAATTCCACGAGCTCGGCATGCAGAAAACGAAGGAGCGCAATGCGGTCCTGATTTTCGTGGCGCCGCGCGCGCAGAAATTTGCCGTGATCGGCGATGAAGGAATTCACCAGAAGTGCGGCGAAAAGTTCTGGCAGGAACTGGTCGAGAGAATGCGCCGGCATTTTCAGAATGAAAATTTCACGGAGGCCCTGGTCGAAGCGATCGAGGAAGCCGGCAAACTGCTGGCCCGTCATTTTCCGAAAACCGGCGGCGCCGAAAACGAACTCCCCGACCAGATCATCGAAGGGTGACCAAATCCTCGCTTGCAAAGGGAGCGCACTGGTGTTGATTCCACGTCCCGCAACGAGTTTTTGAAGTTGCGCCGTTGGTCCCTGGGTTTCCGTCGCTGGACGTGAGGCCGCACTCGTCAGGGGTAACCCGGTGCTTTTTGAAAGGTAGAAGGAAGAATTAAGAAGGCAGAAATGCCGTCAGGACATCCGGTCTTAATTCATAATTCTTACTTCTTACATCCCATCATGCCAGTTCATTACGGTCGTTTTGAAATGCCGAAGACTCTCGTGAAAGACGAGAACGGCGCCACGGAAACCTACGCCAGATTTGTCGCCGAACCGTTTGAAGCGGGTTACGGCCACACGGTCGGAAATTCGCTTCGCCGCGTGCTCCTTTCCTCACTGGAAGGCGCTGCCATCACCGCCGTGAAAATCACCGGCGTGCAACATGAGTTCGCGACTCTGCCCGGTGTGGTCGAGGACGTGACTGACATCGTGCTCAATTTGAAGCGGATCAAGTTCAAGGCGGCGGAACACGAACCGCGCAAGCTTTCCCTTTCGGTCAACAAGGAAGGCGAAGTGACGGCGGGCGATATCCAGCTTGTGCAAGGTTACGACGTGCTGAACCCAGATCAGCTCATCTGCACGATGGACAAGAAGCATAAGTTCGACGCAGAACTGGAAGTGCGCGTCGGCCGTGGTTTTGCCACCGGCGATGAAAACAAGCGCGCCGATCAGCCCATCGGACTCATCCCGATCGATTCCATTTTCTCGCCCGTCACCCGGGTGAAATACGCCGTGGAGAACACGCGCGTCGGGCAGCGCACCGATTATGACAAGCTCATCCTCGAAGTCTGGACGGACGGCCGTCTCACTCCGGATGACGCCCTGCTCCAGGCCTCCGCCATCCTGCGCCATCACCTCGATGTTTTCGTGAACTTCAACGAGGACGTAATCGAGTTCGATGAAACGCCGGCCGGCGTGAGCGAGGAAAACATGAAGCTGAAGAAGCTCCTGAACATGAGCGTGAACGAAATCGAGTTGAGCGTGCGCGCGGCGAATTGCCTCAACAACGCCAACATCACCACCGTCGGCCAGCTCGCGCAAAAGACCGAGGCGGAGATGCTCAAGTATCGCAACTTCGGCAAGAAATCGCTGAACGAAATCAAGGACAAACTCCAGCAACTACAGCTCGGTCTCGGGATGAAATTCGATCCGGGCCTGGTGGATATTCCTTCTGCGAACGATGGCGCCGGCGTCAACGGTTCGAGTGAAGACGAGAAAAAATAATTACGCGCCGGTCAGCGTCGAGGACGAATCATGAGACATCAAAAGAAGACCTTAAAACTGGGCCTGACCGCGGCGCATCGGAAATCGCTTTTGGCCAATCAGGTTTGCAGCCTGATTGAGCATCAACGGATCAAGACCACGCTCGCGAAAGCGAAAGCGGTCCGCCCGCTCGCTGAAAAAATGGTGACGCTCGGCAAGAAAGGTTCGCTGCATGCGCGGCGGACGGCGCTGGCGGTGCTTCGCCAGAAGGACGCGGTGAAGAAATTGTTCGACGATATCGCTCCGCGCTCCGCGACGCGGAATGGCGGATATACCCGCATCGTGAAGTTGGGCGCGCGCAAGAGCGATTCAGCGCCGGTCGCGTTCATCGAGTGGGTCGATTCGCCGCTCGTGGTGGAAGAGCCGGTCGCAGAAGAAAAAGGCAAGAAGCGCAAGGCGGCCAAGCCCGCGGCCGACGCCGAAGCAAAACCGGAACGCAAGTCGAAGAAAAGCGAAGAGAAGTAGCGTGGTAGCCGCGATCGATGATCGCGGATTCTCTAAGGCGCCTGGCGGAAAGACGCGATCAACAATCGCGGCTACAACCGTCCCAAGATCGGAACGACGTGATCCCGACCACGGAATAAAATCTGCGGGTCACGAAATTGCGAATCATCCGTAAGCCGCTTAGCACAGACGACTTGAAACTTTGTTTTAGCCCGTGGCACGGGCATTGCATAAAGGACGGTAACTTTATGAAAACAAACCAATCAGTTAATCAAGTTCAGCCCTCGACTTACGCCTTGCTGATCCGCTCGGAAGAAAAAGAACGCTCTCTTTTTGAAGCGATCGCCTACGGGGTCACGGTTCTAAGCGCGGTCGCCGCGATCTGGCAGTTCGCTGCTCAGCCGGTCAAGCTTCCGACCGCGCTGCCGCACACCGCATCCATCGCGCAGGTCGAAGACGTTTCGCGCAGTTAATTTTCCGCGTGTCCGCTGGCCGATCGGTCAGCGGCGCGCGAGTCAGCGCAGCGTCGTCAGCCGCCACTTCAAATTTCCATCGGCGGCAATTTCCAGGTTTGCGACGCTCGGCGGTGCACCGCGATTCGGCCGGGTCACGCAGCCCGGGTTCAAAAACAGCACGCCTTCCAGACGTTCGTTCCGCGGGACATGGGTATGGCCATGCAGGAGAACGTCGATGTTTTGCGGGGGGCGATCCGGCGGGATATGCACGAGTCGAAAGCGAACGCCGTTTCGTTTTAGATCGACGACCAGCGGCCATTCGAAATTGCTGTCGCAATTCCCGCGCACGACCGTGACCGGCGGCCCAACCGTTTCAAGCATTTCCAAAATACCCGGCGCGCAGACATCCCCGAGATGCCAGATTTCATCCGCTCCTTGCGCGAGCGCATTGATATTCGCCGGCAAGTGATTGTGCGTGTCGGCCAGGACGAATATACGGAGCCCCTGAGACATTTCTGATCCTCGCACAAAGGTCACAAAGGCTCACAACGTTTGCAGATGATTTTTCAATCCTTTGTGACCCGTTGTGACCGTTGTGCGATGCCCCAAGACGGAGTAGTTTGCGCGCGTGTCATTTAAAGATTTTGGCCTCTCGTCGGAAGTCGTCCGCGGCACCCAGGCGATGGGATTTACCGAGCCGACGCCGATCCAGCTCCGCGCATTTCCCATCGTTCTCGCCGGGAAGGATCTGATCGGCACGGCGCAGACTGGAACCGGCAAGACCGCCGCCTTTGCGCTGCCCATTCTCACATTGCTGGCGAAGCACGGCGATTTCCGGTGCCTGATCCTCGAGCCGACCCGCGAGCTGGCGGCGCAAGTCGAGACTGCGTTTCGCGATTACGGGCGCTTCACCGATCTGCGCGTTTCCGTCGTGCACGGTGGCGTCGGGTACGGGAAGCAACGCGAAGAAGCCGCTCGCGGCATGGACATCGTCACGGCGACTCCCGGCCGGCTTCTGGATTTGCTGGAGCAAGGCTCGCTCAATTTTCGGCACGTCAAAATCCTCGTGCTCGATGAAGTCGATCGCATGCTCGACATGGGTTTTCTCCCCGATGTGCGCCGGATCGTGGAGCAAATTTCCACCGACCGGCAGACGTTGCTTTTTTCCGCGACGTTGCCGCCAGAAATCGAGCGACTCGCTGCCTGGGTGCTGCGCGAACCGCAAGTGGTCGAGATCGGCGCGCGCCGTTCGCCTGCGGAAACGGTCACGCACGCCGTGTATCCCGTCGCCGCGGAGCAGAAGTTCGATCTGCTGATGGCGCTCCTCGAACGCACCAATTTCGACAGCGCGTTAATTTTCAGCCGGACGAAACACGGCGCGGACAAGATCGCGGTGAAACTAAAAGCGGGCCGCCATTCGGTTGCGGTCATGCATTCCAACCGGACGCAACGCGAGCGGGTGGAAGCGCTCGAAGGTTTCAAGAGCGGTAAGTACGAGATCATGGTGGCAACCGATATCGCCGCACGCGGGATCGACATCGCCGGCGTAAGCCATGTCATTAATTACGACGTGCCGGAGCATCCGGAGGATTACGTGCATCGCATCGGTCGCACGGGCCGCGCGCAGAATGTCGGCGACGCCTTCACTCTGATGAACGGCGAGGAGCTGGCTTCTTTGCACGGGATCGAGCGCTTCATGGGCCAGAAAATTCCGCGACTGAAATTGGAAGGTTTTCCGTATCTTTACACGGCGCTGTTCGAGCCTGAATCGAGCGAGGGCGGCAAACGGTCGATCGGCGGTGGTCGCACCCACCGCGGTTATTCTTTCGGCCGGCGCCGCAGATAGCGACGCTCGCGTCATTCGAAGAGATACAGTTCGAGCAACCCGATGCCGGTCTCGCCGCGAGCGCCCCGAACAATCGCGGTGTAGTTACCGGGCGGCGTCGCCACGAAAATGACGGATTCGCGCCTATCCGTGGGCGAGAGAGTGCTGGCAATGATCTCATCGCGATTTGGCGCGTCCGGCCAATTGTCGTTACTCGTTATAAGCATGCCATTGCCGTCGTGCAGTTCGAGTTCCGGATCGAGCAGCGTCCCGGTTAACTGGGCTGCGAGCGAAGGGCCCAAGGCGCGGAAAAGAATCTTGCGCCGGGCCGCGCGCACGATCACGCCCCCGATCAACACCTTGTCGCCCGTGCCGACTCGCGCCCGGGTCGATAAGTTTACGAACTCCGGATCGCTTCGGTTATCGGCATCGTAAACTTCGATCAGCCCGATGCCGCTGCTATTGTTCGCGCCGCGCAGGATCGCCGTGTAGCTGCCGGGCGCCAGGGTCGCGATGATCGCCGCTTCGTTGTCATCAGTCGGCGCGAGCCCGCTCGCCTCGATCGCGGATTTTTGAAGAGAGAGCCGCCAGTTGTCGTTAAAGAAAAGCAAAGCGTTCCGGCTGTCGCGCAGCTCCAACGTCGGATCCAGTAATCGGCCCGCGAAAGGCGCCGCGTTTACTTTCAGCGACGGGCCGATTCCACGCACGACCACCTGCTTGGACTGCGCCGTATCGCCGCGCACAATGAAGCCGGCGATCGTGGCATCATCTCCCACGTCAACGAAAGCGCGCGAAGAAATATTGGGCATTCCCGGACCGATGACGCTGTCGATCCACGCGCGTTTCGACGACAGGCGGCTCGCATAAAACCCTGATGGAACTGGCGCATCGCCGGTCACCGGCGCGTAAGGCGGAGCATCGCCTTCGTAAAATCCGCGCTTATCGAAAAGCGCGCCGAGAAAGGCGCCGCCACCCGCCGCGTCCGTGTAGAACGGACCGTCCACGGCGTAATTAATCCCGGCGAGTTTCCAGACGCCGGCATCGTCGATAAACAAAGCTCCCGCGGAATCGCCGGAGGAGAGATGCGCTTCGTTCGGGCGGCCGCTTTGATCGAACGAGGCAAAAAGCATGTCGCCCAAACTCGGGACAGGGATGATGGCGCTGACGTCATTTTCACCCCAACGCATGATTCCATCGCCGGCCCCCCAACTCCAGCCCTGCAAAGTTCCGTTGAGAAAAATTCCGGGACCGCGCCGCGTACCTCGGCCGATCACGAGCAGATGTTTCCCGATCTCGTCGGTTCCGTTATAGAGCGGCGCGACGCTCGGGAAGATTTGTAAAACTCGATAGATCCGGAGGTCGCTGGCCGGATCGTCGAATTGCTGACGGATGTCGTATTGCGATCCCTGATAAGTGAACACGTTCGACTGAACTCCGATGTGTTGCGCCGTGATGAAATAATGCGCGGCGATTGGCGTGCCTAGAAAGCCGCCGAAGATCCCTTCGTATTGCCATCCACTATTGGCGAGCGCGCCCATCGGTGCGGTCGTGTTCGCGGTGGGATCATCCGTAGCGAAAAGGATGACGGCCTGCGTTCTGATGGCCGCGAAGAACAAGACGCCGGCGAACATACCGAGAGTTCGCCGCCAAAAGATTACGTCTGAAGGAATGCTCATCGGCGAATCATCTGTTCAGCCACGATCTCATCGAAAATGAAGCGAAACAATTCGACATCTTCCGACCCGAAAGGGTGCCGCCGAAAGTTTCTGCGGTTTTTTCCGAAAGGCTTTCGCGACGAGACTTATCACGCCTGGGAGCGGGACTACAAATGGGAGACGCACCGGGGCTGGGAAGAAGTGCTGAATCGGAACGAGTTCCGCCGGCTTCTCCACGGGGGTGAATATGGCGAGATCGCCGCGCGCGCGGTCCGCACCGAGCAGCGGTCCCGGCACAGCATGATTTTCTCGTTCGAAAAAATGGCGCTCCGTGACGCGGTGAAATCGGCCACCGGTGCGCGTACGTTCGCGACCGGTCTCTACGATTTCCTGCACGGACGCGGAAGCGACGAAGCGAAGTTTGGTGGCTGGTGCGAAACCGTCGCAAGTTTGCCGCGAAAACAAACTCGCGTTCTCACCTGGCCGCTCGTGACCGTGTTTGCATTCATCGCGCAGCCAGACCGCCATATCTTTCTCAAGCCGAACGTCACGAAAATCGCGGCGCACAAATACGGCTTCGACTTCCAGTATCAATCGAAACCGAACTGGGAGACCTACGTGAGCCTGCGCGAGTTCGCCGAAACGATCCGGCGCGATCTGCGTGACCTGAGGCCGCGCGATATGATTGACCTGCAATCCTTCATCTGGGTGCAGGGGTCCGACGAATACGCTTAAGAAATCGCGTCTGCCAAAAGCTCGGCCATGTGTTTGGGCCGAACCGGCGTCAGATGCTCGATCTGATGACGGCAACTGGTGCCGGATGCGATCACGATGGTGTCGTTAGGTTGAGCGGCGAGCTGTTGCACAAGCGGCGCGGCCACTTTGAGCGATAACTCATACTTGGACTCTAGCGCGCCGAACGCGCCGGCCATTCCACAGCAACCGGTATCGAGCAAAGTGGCCGTGGCGCCTGGCAAACGTCCAGCGAGCCGAGCCATAAACTGAGGTTTGAGGAGAGACTTCGCGTGGCAATGCGCGTGGATCGCCACCTGTCTGGGATGATCGACGAACGAGAGGGCCTGGGGCTCGCGCTCGAGAAGATCGTCAACGAATTGTTCGAAAAGAAAACAGCGAGGGGCGACAGCTTCGGTGTCCGCCAGATTCAATTCGCGATAATCTTCGACGAACATCGAGTAGCAGGATGGTTCAAGGAAAAGAATGGGAACGTCAGAAGCGCGGAGGAGATCAAGGTTATGACGACCCATGACGGCGGCCGCTTCCAGATTTCCCTGACTGAACGCGGGACGACCGCAGCACTTGCGGCCTTTGACCAGGGAAACCGAAAGGCCCAGCGCTTCGAGGACCTTCACGGCAGCGATGCCGATGTGCGGCTCGTGGTAGCGGACGAAGGTGTCGTCCCAAAGGATTACATTCCCGCGCAAGGGACGGTGAAGGTCTGCTGAGCCATTGTGCGGCGGCGTCGCGGAGCTCCGCCCTCCATGAGAAATCGAGGCGCGCTTGTGAAACCAGCGATCGAAGCGTTGCTTCGCGTAATGAGGCAGCGGTCGCTTGTCAGTTAGACCGAGAGTCTTGCGCATCAGGCGCCGGATCAGGGTTGAATCAAGGGCGGCGTTGGCAAGCGCCGGCGTCATGCAGCCGAGCCGGCCTAACAAGTCCACCGCGCTCAGGATTCGTTCGCGCAAGGGCAAGCCGTCGCGCCGATGCCGCGCGTGCATCAGCTCGGCTTTGAGCAGGGCGAGATTAACATTGGAGGGACATTCGACCGTGCACGCTTTGCAGGAGAGACAGTTACTGAGCGCGGCATCGAGCTCGCTGGAACGCAGCGGATCGTCGTGGAAGCGCAACTCCAGCGCCGCGCGGATCGCGTTCGCCCGGCCACGCGTGGACATGTATTCCTCGCCGGTGGCCAGGAAGGTGGGACACATGGTGGGCGCATCTTTCCGGCAGCCGCCGCAGCCATTGCACTGCTCCAGATTACCGATGAACGACTCATCCTTGAAGGCAAAGGCCAGGACCGGTTCGAAGGGAAGGCGCAAGCGGGCCTCGGACTCAACTCGAAGATGATTGTCTATCTTGAACCGGCCATCGCTGAAAATTTTTCCGGGATTAAAGAGGTTCCTGGGATCAAAGGAAGCTTTGATCCGACGCATCACTCCGAGTAACTCGTCGCCGACCTGTTCGGCCATGTATTCGGTACGGGCCATTCCTACTCCGTGTTCGGCCGCGAGCGATCCTTTGAATTGCCTAACGAGCGCTGAGACTTGATCGGCGACCAGGCGGTATTTCTGCAGATCGCCGGCGGTGTGCAGATCCAGAACGGGCCGTACATGGAGAAGTCCGGTCGCGGCATGGCCGTAGTAACAGACCTCGAGCCCGAGCGGACGCATGATCGACTCCAAGCCGGCGACGTAGGCGGGTAACTGAGCCGGCCGGACCGCCGCATCTTCGATAAACGCCACCGGCTTGGCGGCGCCTTTGCGCCCGGTGAGCAGCGACAGGCCCGCTTTACGCAGGGACCAGACCAGATTCATCTCGGACGGCTTTGTGCAGATCCTCGTGCGTAATCCGAGCCGCTTCGCTGACAAGAGCGCCAGCCTTTCGGCGACATCATCATAGAACTCCACGATGAGGATCGACTCACACGACTTCGTATCCAGCTCGAGCAACTGCCGCGCGGCTTCGAAATTCAATTGCCCTTTCGTTTGATCGAACAACGGACGGTCGATGTGTTCGATGGCGGAAGGTTTGAGATCGAGGAGCTCGACGGTGGCTTGCATCGCTTCGGCGACCGAGGCGAAGAAGACCAGGCCCAGACCTTTCTCGCGCGGAAGCGGAACGATTTTCAGTTCCGCGGAAAAGATGGCTGCCAACGTTCCTTCGCTGCCGCAAAGCATGTTGTTAAGATTGCCGGGATCGCGCCGCCAACGGTCGAGCGCGTAACCAGACCAGCGCTTCTGCAATCCGGGCGGCATCCATTCGCCTATCTCAGCCGCGTGATCCGCAATCAGATTCGCGATCGCTTCTCGCTCCGTTTTCAGGGTGTCGTGGCCGGGGCCGATCTGCTCGATCCTGCCGTCGGCGAGAACGAGTTCCTGCGAGACAACGTGATCGGCGGTGGTGCCGTAAACCGGGACGCGCGCGCCGGAAGAATCGTTCGCGATCATTCCGCCGATGGTGGCGCGAGAACTCGTCGCCACATCCGGGCCGAAGCAGAAACCGTGAGGTTTCAGGAACGCGTTCAGTTGATCGAGGACGACGCCGGCTCCGGTGCGCACCGTATGCGCTTCCAGATTCAGGCCGCTGATCTGGCGATTGTAACGAGAGAACTCGACGATCAATCCATCGCCGATCGCGCCACCCGACAGTCCGCTCCCGGCGCCACGCGGAGTGATCGGAACACCCGCATCGACGGCCGCGGTGATGATGGAACGCGCCTGTTGCGCGCTGCGCGGAAACGCGACCGCTGCCGGTTGAAGTTGATAAAGCGATGCGTCAGTCGCGTAAAGCTCGCGGGTCAAATCATCGAACGCGATCTCGCAATCAGCAGCGGCGAGGGTAGCTGTTTGAACGGAAGTCATCGCGTTGCCGATAGGTTGATTGCGGGCCGGCTCATTGTAGCACAGGCTTGCGCATGGGACTTTTGTCCCCCGAGCCGATGAACAATAGATTCCCGGACGAACTTTTGCTAAACGAACCGGACCGTAGAGCGCGGTTGATCAGCGAGTTCTACCAGCAATATGGCGAAAGCCGCCCGGATGGTTATTACGCCTGGGGGCGCCAGCACGAGGAGGCCAAGACCGCTTTTTATCGAAAGCACCTGCAAGCAAATGGCCACGACCGACGCAGCTTCGGAGTCGATATCGGATGCCAGGGCGGCGTGCTGATTAACTTCGTCGATATCATTTCCTGGGTCGGTGTCGATATCGATCAGCTCGCTCTCGAGGCCGCGCGCGCGGCGGGCGTCGCCTGTCACGAAATGGATTTCACTTCCGCGATCAATTTTCGCGATGAGAGCTTCGACGTCGTTATGATGACGGAGGTGCTGGAACACTTGCCTTATCCATCGATCACCGTTCGGGAGGTTCATCGGATTTTGAAGAAGAAACCGGCGAGTGCGTACGTTGGATCCGCCCCGCTGGACTATCATCTGCATCGGCGCTGGAAAGTGTTTCGCGGGAAGCGACTTTCCGGAGAGCAAACCCACGTCCATCATTTTTCCTTTCGCGAACTCGACCGGTTGCTTCGGTTTTATTTCGAGAAGGTGGAATACCTGCCGCTCAGTGGAACGGCGGCGCGCCATCCGAGATTGAACCTGCCGTACAATTTATTCGTGCGTGATATCGCGTGGGCAGCCACAGCGCCGAAAGCCAGCGTCGGACGCTGGGAAGTGGTAGGGAAGGATCTTCTGTAGCCGCTTCGCTGTGCGAAGCGCGAGAGGGCGCCCTTCGTTCGCGATGCCGATCCAACGCCGCCCACAGGGCGGCGGCTACAGAGAGGACCTATTCCGTCCGCAACGCTTCGATGGGATTCACCCTGCTGGCTCGGCGCGCGGGCAAATAACAGGCGATGAACGCAACCGCCGCGAGCGTGAGCAACGCGCCGATCAAGGCCGCGGCATCGAGCGACCCCACGCCGTAGAGCAAACTGTTCAACGCGCGACTCGCCGCGAACGCGCCCACTAACCCTGCTCCGAGACCGATCGCGATGAGCGAAATCCCTTTGCCGAGAACCAGTTTCAGCACATCCGCGCGGCTCGCGCCGAGCGCAAACCGAATACCCATCTCGCGTGTGCGCTGGGTAGTGCTCAACGCCATCACTCCGTAAATGCCAACACTCGCGAGCACGAGCGCCAGCCCCGCAAACGCGCCGAGCAAACTCACGGTCAGCCGTCGCGCGGCCAGACTCGCCGCGATATTCTTTTCCATGGTCGAAACCGCCGCGACTGGCTGATCCGGATCGATCGCTTCGATTTCGCGTTTCACCGCAGCCGCCAGCGCCAGTGGATCGCCCGCCGAAACCCGCACCAGCAGGGTCACGTTTTCATTCGTGAACTGCGCGGCGGGAAGATAAATCTGCGGGAAATTGAGCTTTTCTACGTTCTCTTCGCCGGGCGCATCGTTCCGGGTTCGCGGCACGATCCCGACGATCGTCAGCGGCGGCGGATTCGGCTTGAGGGTCTGGTTATTGTCGAGCTGTTTGCCGACCGGATCCTGGCCCGGGAAATAACGGGCCGCCAGACTCTCGTCGATAATCACCGCCCCCGGCTTGTCCGCCACATCCTGCGGACCGAAGGCGCGCCCGCGTAGAATCGGCATCCCGAGGACACGAAAATAATCGGGCGAAATCATGTTGATCTCGGCGGACGGCTCCTGCCCGCGCTGATGCGGCGGGGTGCCGGTGATGTGGAAGGAGCTATCCCATTCGCTGTCATCGAACGGCACGTTCACGCCGATGCTGGCGGCGGTGACAGACGGAAGCCCGGAGACTTTCGCGAGGAGCCTATCGTAGAATGCGTTGATTTTTTCTTCCTTATCGTAGCGCACACTCGGGAGCGCGACGGTCATGGTAAGAATGTTGCGCGGATCGAAACCGAGCGGCGCTTGTTGCGCGCGCCAGAAACTTTTCAGCATCAAGCCGCCGGCCGCGAGCAGAACCACCGCGAGCGCCACCTGCGTCACGACCAATCCGGCCCGCGCGCGTTGTTTATTCAAACCGTCGCTGCTGCCGCGGGCGCTTTCATGCAAGGCGAGCGCGAGCGAGCTGCTCTTCGAGATTCGCCACGCCGGCCAGATCCCGACGAGCACGCCGGAAACGATCGCGACCGCGATGGTGAATCCGAGCGCCAAGAGATCGATCCGGGTTTCCTGGAAACGTGGAACGGTCGGCGGACTCAGGGCGAGGATTGCGTCCAGGCTCCAGATCGCGAGCAGCACGCCGGCGAGCGCGCCGAGCAGCGCGAGCACCGCGCTTTCCGTCAGGACCTGCCGCGTCAAACGCCAGCCGCTCGCGCCGAGCGCGCTCCGCACGGCGAGTTCCTTTCCGCGCGCCAGCATCCGCGCGAGCTGGAGGTTCGCCACGTTCGCGCACGCAATGAGCAGAACACAGGCAACGGCGCTGAGCAGCAGGTAAAGACTTTGCCGGTAATGCCCAATTGACGCTTCCAAAAGCAAGGCCGTCGTGATCCGGCGGCCGGTATTTGATTCGGGATACTTTTTCTCGAGCGCGACTGCGATCGCATCCAGATCGGCGTGGGCTTGTTCGAGGGTTATACCGTCCTTCAGCCGGCCCAGCGTTCCGAAGCCAGGATGGTTGTCGCGCAGCAAAACGCCCGGCTCGGTGCGGACATCGCCGAGCGGGACGTAAATATCGGCCCGCCGCGACAAGGGCACGCGCACGATCGACTGGAGGACACCGATAATTTCATACGACACTCCATCGACGAGCAGGTGTTCTCCGAGCACTTCGCGGGAAGCGCCGAAATTTTGCCGCCACATTTTATCGCTGATCAGTGCCACCTTTGGTCCATGCGGCACGTCGTCGGCCTCGGTGAAATCGCGACCGAGCTGAGGTGGCACGCCGAGCACAGTGAGGAAATTTGCAGTGACCCTGCAGCCGCCGATTCGTTCCGGCGCGGTCCCGCCTTTGACGCTCGAGAGATTGTAAGACTCGCGCCGAAAGAGTGCGAGATCGGTGAAGGTATGCTGAGAAGCGCGCCAATCGAGGAAGTTCGGATAGCTGACCGAGCCGCTCGGGAAAGTCGGCGTACTTTCCCGAATGTTAATGAGCCGTTCTGAATGCGGATAAGGCAACGGCCGGAGCAGAACGGCGTTGACGACGCTGAAGATCGCGGTGTTCGCCCCGATCCCGAGCGCGAATGCGAGAATCGCGAGGGCGGCGAATCCCGGGGATTTCCCGATCATGCGGAATGCGTAACGGATGTCGGCGAGTAAGGTTTGCATCAGGTCAGAGGTCAGAGGTCAGAGGTCGGAGGTCGGAGGTCAGAAAAATCATTCAGCGCGCAAAGCAACAATTGGGTTCACGCGCATGGCGCGCCGCGCCGGCACCCAGGCCGCGATGAACGCCACGGCGGAGACGAGCAGGACGATGGCGGCGAACGTGATCGGATCGGACGCGCCGACTCCGAAGAGAAGGCTGTTCAATATTCGCGTGGCGGCGAACGCTCCGATGAGTCCCACCACCAGGCTAATCGCGACGATCGTCATGGCCTGGCCAACGATCAGGCGAAAGATGGAATTTTTTCCCGCGCCCAGCGCAATGCGGATGCCGATCTCGTTGGTGCGCTGCGAGACTGAGTAGGCGAGGACGCCATAAATTCCGATCGCGGTCAGGAGCAGGGCGGTCCCGGCGAAAATCGAAAGCAGCATGGCGTTGAAGCGCGGCCGGGCCAGGGCGCGCGACAGGTATTCTTCAAACACGCGCACCCGGACGAGCGGAATGTTGCGGTCCACCGCGGCCAGCTCGTTGCGCACGGCCGAAGTGATGGCCGCGGGATTCGAGATGTTCGTCCGGGCCACGATCGACATCGAATCCATCGGGATTTGCGAAGACGAAAGATAAACTTCCGGGGTGAACTCCATGCCGAGCGTGCGGTGTTTCACGTTGCCCACGACGCCAACGATGGTTCGCATGAGCGGTTTCTCATCGCCAATTCCCCAGCTCGGTTTGATGTGTTTACCGACGATCGCAGTTTGTCCCGGGAAAAATTTCCGAACGAACTGCTCTTTCACCACCACGACCGGCAACGATTTGAACTGGTCGGTCGCCTCGAATCCGCGTCCTTGCTTCACCGGGATGCCCATTGTCTTGAAATAATCCGGACCGACGATGCGCATCGGGCTGTCGGGCTGTTGTCCTTCCGGCTTGGGATCGTCTTCGATATCGAACGAGCTGGTGTTGTTGCTGCCGCTGAGAGGAAGTGGCCAGGTTGTCGTGACGGATTCGACGCCGGGAATCGCCCGAAGCCGCGGCAGGAGCTGGTCGAAAAACGTGATGATGTTTTCAGGTTTCGAATAGGCCGCTGCCGGCAGGCCGATTCGCGCCGTGAAAAGGCGTTCGGTCCGCATCCCCGTGTCGACCTTGCCGAGGCGTGCGAAACTTTGGATGAGGAGGCTGGCACAAATCAGGAGGATCAGCGCGAGGGCCACTTCCGTCATGACGAGAGCGTTGCGCATCCGATGTTTCCCCTCGGAGCCACCGGCGCCGCGCGTGCCGGATTTCAGAGCGGTATTGAGATCGACGTGCGACGCCTGCCACGCGGGGACCAAGCCGAAAACGATGCCGGTAGCGAGCGACAGGAGGAGGGTGAACGCGAGGACCGCGCCATCCAATTGGATCGTGCTGACGCGAGGAATGTTTTGCGGGACGGCGGCGACGAGCCCGTCGGTTCCCCATTTTGCGATCAGCAATCCGAGCAAACCACCGATGCCGGCTAACAAGACACTTTCAGTGAGCAATTGCCGGATGATGCGAGCACGGCTGGCCCCGAGAGCACTCCGAAGCGCGATCTCCTTGCCACGCACGGACGCGCGCGCCAGCATTAGATTGGCGACGTTCGCATTCGCAATCAGCAGCAGGCAGGCGACGGCCCCGAATAAAACGTAGAGCGCGGTCCGCACATCGCCCACGATTTCATCGCGCAACGGCTGCAAGGCAGCGCCGAACTTTGTGTTGGTCTCCGGATATTTTTTTTCCAGGACACCAGCGAGCGTGCGCAGCTCGGCGTTCGCCTGCGCAACCGATACACCCGGTTTCAGCCGCGCAATTCCGAGCAGACTGTGGCTTCCGCGTTGTTGCGTGTAGGGCGTGGTCCCATCGGGAGTCGCCGCATCCTCGGCGTGCGTGATGTACATCTCGATCGGGTCGGTTTGGATCGGGAACTGGAATCCTTGCGGCATGATCCCGATCACCGTGTGCGGACGTCCATCCAGCATGAGGACACGGCCGATCACATCCTCAGCGCGATTGAAATGGCTCTGCCAAAACGCGTAACCGAGCACCACCTTGAAGCCGCCCGGCCCGCCGCCGGGTTGCTCATCCGCGCGAATAAAAGCGCGACCCAGAGTGGGCCTGATCCCGAGCACGTCGAAGAATTCTCCGCTCACTTTTTGTCCGCGAACGCTTTGCGCTTCCTTTTCATCGACCAGCGCGAGACTGCGATCGCGATAGACCGCGATGGTGGAGAAGCTCTGGTTCTGGTCGCGGAAGTCGAAGAAGTCCGGATAACACATCGAGGAGAGCTTGGGTGGCGAAGCGGTTTCGTTGAGATCGACGCCGCCAACGGCGACGAGTTCGTTAGGCTCGGGAAATGGGAGCGGTTTTAGCAGGACCGCGTTGACCACGCTGAAGATGGCAGTGTTCGCGCCGATGCCGAGTGCGAGCGTGAGGACGGCGATGATCGTGAATGCCGGATGTTTGACGAGTTGGCGAAAGCCGTAACGGATGTCGGTGAGCATAATCAGAAGTCGGAGGTCAGAGGTCGGAGGTCAGCAATCGGATCTGGGGAGCGCAGACGTAAGCGAGTATCGGATGAGAAGTCTTTTCATTCGGCACGCAAGGCAACGATGGGATCGACCCGGGTCGCGCGTCGCGCGGGGAGCCATGCGGCGACGAACGCAACGGCGGAGACGAGCAACACGATGGCCACGAAAGTCATCGGATCAGACGCGCCGACTCCGAAGAGCAAGCTGCTCAGCAAGCGCGTGGCAGCAAACGCCCCGGCGACGCCGACGATGAGACTAATGCCGACCAGCATCATGGCCTGGCCAACGATCAGCCGGAAGATGGAGGACTTGCCGGCGCCCAACGCGATGCGGATTCCGATCTCGCTCGTGCGTTGCGCGACGGAGTAAGCCATCACGCCGTAAATTCCGATCGCGGTGAGGAGCAGAGCCGTCCCCGCGAAGATCGAAAGCAAGAGCGTGTTGAAGCGCGGCCGGGCCAGCGAGCGCGAGATGTATTCGTCGAACACTCGCACGCTGGTCAGAGGAATTGTCGCATCGAGCGCGGCAAGTTCCTTCCGCACCGAATTGGTCAGGGCGGTCGGATTTGAAACACTTGTCCGGATAACGAGCGCCAGGATGTTGAAGGGAATTTGGGTTTGCGGCAGATACATCTCCGGCGAATCCTCATTCCTCAGCGAGAGATGTTTCACGTTTCCGACTACGCCGACGATTTCGCGCATCTTTTCCCCCTTATCGTCTGCAGAAAACCCGGGCATGATCCGCTTGCCGACCACATTCTGGCCGGGAAAATATTTGTTAGCGAAGCGCTCGTTCACGATCACCACCGGCGCCGAATCAATCTGTTCTCTTTCGTCGAAAACGCGGCCCTGCCGCAGAGGGATTCCCATCGTCTTGAAGTAATCAGTGCTAATCATCCGGACCGGGGCGCCCGGTCGCTGACCATCCGGCAGCGGCCGTTCTTCGATGTCGAATGACGTCACCATGTTGCTCCCGCTCAAGGGCAGCGGCACGATGGTGCTGGCCGACTCCACGCCGGGCAGCGCCCGGACTCGCGGCAGCAATTGATCGAGGAACGCGGTGATGTTTTCGTTTTTCGGATAGGCGACCTCCGGCAAGGAAAAACGCGCGGTCAGGAGGCGCTCCGTGCGCACACCCGTTTGCACCTGGCCAAGTCGCGCGAAACTCTGGATCAAGAGTCCGGCCGAGATGAGCAACACGAGCGCGAGCGCGACTTCCGCCATGATGAGCGCGTTGCGCACGCGGCCTTTGCCTTCTCCGCCGCCACCGGTGCGCGTCCCGGATTTAAGTGCGCTGTTGAGATCGACGTGCGACGCCTGCCAGGCCGGCACGAGTCCGAAGATGACGCCGGTAGCGAGCGAGGCGAGCAAGGTAAATCCGAGCACGGACGCATCCAGTTGGATGTTACTGATGCGCGGAATGTTTTGCGGCACCGTCTTGATCAGCGCTTCGGTTCCCCATTGCGCGATGAGCAATCCGAGCGCGCCGCCCAACCCGGAGAGCAGCAGGCTCTCGGTCAGGAGCTGCCGAATGATGCGCGCGCGGCTGGCGCCCATGGCGGCGCGCAACGCTATTTCCTTTCCGCGCGCCGAAGCGCGCGCGAGGAGAAGATTAGCGACGTTGGCATTCGCAATCAGCAGCACGCAGATAACCGCGCCGAACAGGATATACAAAGCGATGCGCACATCGCCGACCATTTCTTCGCGCAACGGTTTCGTCGCGACGCCGAAGTGGGTGTTCGATTCCGGGTATTGCTTGCTGAGAGCCGCGGCGATGGCCTCCAGATCGGCCTGCGCTTGCGCGATCGTGGCGCCGGGTTTCAACCGCGCGATCGATTGCAGGCTGTGGCTGCCGCGCTGTTTCGTTTGCGGCGTCGAGCCGTCGGGGTTGGCCGCGTCCTCCGCGATGCTGACGTAGAAATCCAGCGCATCATTCTGGATCGGAAATTGAAAACCAGCCGGCATGACGCCGATCACCGTGTACTGGCGGCGATCGAGCAGGATCGTGCGCCCGAGAATATTCGCGTCACCGCCGAAATGTTTTTTCCAGAAATCGTCGCTGATGATGACTTTGAAACCGCCGGATCCGCCTCCGGCCGTATCGTCATCGCTGCTGAAAGCGCGGCCGATCTTTGGCTTGATCCCGAGGACATCGAAGAACTCCGCGCTTACTTTCACACCGCGCAGGCTGGTCGCTCCCTCGTCACTCGTTAGGGCGAACGAACGGTCGCGATAGACCGCGGCGCTTGCGAGGGTGCGGTTCTGGTCGCGGAAATCGAAGAAGTCCGCATAGGAGAGCGAATTCAAATCTGTCTGCGTTCCCTTCTGGCGCGTGTCCGTCATGCCGACCGCGATGAGCTGGTCCGGCGCGGGAAACGGGAGCGGCTTGAGGAGGACCGCGTTGACCACGCTGAAGATGGCGGTGTTCGCGCCGATGCCGAGCGCGAGGGTGAGCACCGCGATGATGGTGAAGGCAGGATGTTTCCAGAGTTGGCGTAAGCCGTAACGGATGTCGTTGATCATAATGCAGAGGTCAGATGTCGGAGGTCAGAGATCAGAAAATTCATTCGGTGCGCAATGCCTCCATTGGATTAACGAGGCTGGCGCGGCGGGCGGGAATCAATGCAGCAATGCCGGCGGTGGCGGACAGAAGAAGACAGGCGGCGCCATAACTGGCGACATCGTTACCGCTGACGCCAAAGAGCGAGGCATTCAAGACGCGCGATACAATCAGAGCGCCTCCGATTCCGGCGACGACGCCGATCGCGACCGCGCGCATTCCCTGCCCGAGAACAAGGCGGAGAACGGAGGCGCGCGTTGCGCCCAGCGCGATCCGAATCCCGATCTCGCGCGTCCGTTGCGCGACGCCGTATGCGACGGCGCCATACAAGCCCGTCGCCGCCAGCAAGAGCGCGACCGCGGAGAAAAAGCCGAGAAGCCATCCGCGCAATCGCGATTGCCAGAGCGAGTTTCCGACTTCCTTGTCGAGCGAAACAAAATTGAAGACGCCGACACCAGGAAATGCCGCCGCGACTTCCCGTCGGATCGCTGGAACCAAACTCAGCGGATCACCGCTTCGCGCGCGCACGAGAAAATGCGTTTGCTTCCACGCCAGCTGGAGTGTCGGGCCATACAACTCGGGTCCGGGGTCGCGTTCGAGCGCCTGGTGCCGGATATCGGCGACGATACCAACCACCGTCATCCACCTTGGGCCTCCGTCGTCCTGCGGCGTGCCGAGCGTCAACCGCTTGCCGATCGCGTCCTGCCCGGGCCAGATTCTTTCCGCCAGACTTTGGCTCACGATGCAGACCAGGAGCGCGTCGAGCGTGTCCCTATTTTCAAAGACGCGCCCGCGCAAAAGCGGAATGCGCAGGAGGCGAAAGTAATCCGGGCTCACGGTCTGGAAATTGGGACGCGGGTTCGACCTTAGTTCCTGGTCGGATTGCCCGTCGGCGGTGAAGGCAAGGCGATTCCACGGCCGTTGCGGGACGAACGGCGGACTGTTGTTCGCGGCGACCGCTTCCACGCCCGGGAGTTCGCTCAACCGTTCAATTAAGCGCGCAAAGCGATCGATCCGTTTCTGCGAGGGATCGTCAAAGGCGTAGGTCGGATTCACTTCCATCATCAACACATTTCGCGCGTCGAAACCGGGATTGACCTCGCGCAGTTTGAGCAGACTCCGCAGGACCAGACTTGCTCCGACAAGAAGCACGATGGAAACGGCAACCTGGGCCGCAGTCAGGATCTCGCGCGAGCGGGCACCCGCGCCGGTACCGCCTGTGTTGCCGCCGACAGTTTTCAACGATTGCGAAATGCCGACGCGCGCCGCCTGCCATGCCGGCAGGGAACCGGCGAGCAAAGCGGTCAGGCACGATACGACAACTGAGAACCCAAGAACGCTCCGGTTCACATCGATCGTAATCCAGAATGGCAGCTCGATCGGAATCGATGCGGCCACAACGTCCACCAGCCAAAAAGCCATCATTGCGCCGGCGGCACTGCCGACGATCGCGAGCAACGCGCTTTCGGTCAGGACTTGCCGGGCGAGACGCCACCGGCTCGCGCCGAGCGCGGCTCGAACGGAAAGCTCGCGTTCTCGCGTCGCCGCGCGTGCCAGCAAAAGCTGGCTCACATTCGCGCATGCGATGAGGAGCACGCCGCCACACGATGCCAGGAGCAGGAGTAACGAGAAACGCACGTCGCCGGCAAAGTGATCGCGCAACGGAACGACCGCAGCGCCGATCTCTTTGTTGGTATTGGGATATTGCTGCTCGAGCTGGCGGGCGATCAGCGTCATCTCGGCCTGCGCCTGCTGCACGGTTGCCTCCGGTTTCAGCCGGCCAATCGCCTGATCCGCGCGCCATTCACGGTTGTCACTCATTCCGAAAACCGAAGCCATCGGAACCCAGAGATCGGTTTGGGATGGGAAACGAAAACCGGCCGGCATTACGCCGACAATCGTCCGCGGCGTGCCATCGAGGCGAACGTCGCGGCCGATCACCGCCGGATTGCCGCCGAAGGATTTCTTCCAAAGTCGCTCGCTGATGAGCATCACTTTCGGCGCGCCCTTTTCGTCGTCTGTGGGCAACAGATTGCGCCCCAGGATCGGTTCCACTCCGAGTAAACTGAAGAGGTTTGCCGTGGTAAATGTCGTCTTCAGCGTCTCGGTTGTGCCTGCGCTTGGCTCCAGATTTCCGTTCCAGCGCAGATTGAAAAACGCCATGTCGGAAAAACTGCGGCTCTGTTTCTGCCAATCGGCGAAATCGAGATAGTTGACCCCGAGATCGCTGCCGGATCGCGTGCTGCGGGATTGCAGCATGACCAATTTCTCCGGTTCGGCGTAGGGCAGCGGCCGCAGCAAAAATGCGTAGATCACCGCGAACATCGCGGTCGTCGCACCGATTCCGAGCGCGAGCGCAAAGACCGCAGTCGCACTAAAGCTCGGCGATTTGATCAGTTGGCGAAAGGCGTAGCGGAGGTCGGTCATCTTTAGGTTGCGCGATGTCTGGTCTGGGGAGCGCAGGCTGCCAGCCTGCACCATCCGGCAGCTTGCCGGATGGATTGAGCGGCGCGTTCCAAAAGTCCGAGCCCGGCATTTTTTATCATCGGCGCAAGATGTTCGCGATAAGCTGCCGCGAATGGCAGGCTGGCAGCCTGCGCTCCCCAGAACTCGATTCGACGATGAATACTCATTCCGCGCGCAATGCTTCGATCGGATTCACTTTCGTGGCGCGATTCGCGGGAAGCAGACACGCGATCAGGGCGACCACGCCGAGCAGGAGCGTGATCATGCTGAGCGTGAGCGGATCCTGCGCGCTCGTGTTGAAGAGCATCGAGCCCATGGCACGCGAGGCCGCAAGCGTCGCGGCCAGACCGACGACCAAACCGATGCCGATGAGTTTTCCACCTTGTGCGAGAACGAGACGCAGCACGTCGCCCTGTTGCGCGCCGAGCGCCATGCGAATGCCGAATTCTCCGGTGCGCTGCACGACGTTGTAAGCCATCACGCCGTAGATGCCGACCGCGGCGATGACGAGCGCGACCAGCGAGAAGACCGTGAGAAGCGTCATCGCGAAACGCTGGCGCGCGAGGCTGTCGGCCATGATTTCCTCGAGCGGCCGGATTGTGCCAATGGGCTGGTCCTTGTCCACCGAATAAACAGCCGGGCGGATGGCGCCGAGCAACGCCGCGGGCGAACCGTTCGTGCGGATGACGACGTTAATCGAACTGAATGGGACCTGCGCAAACGGCTCGTACGATTGCGCGCTGGTCGCTTTGTCGACGCCGTATTGCTTGATGTCGGCTACGATGCCGACAATTTCGCGCCAGGTATCGGGGCCGTTCGTGATGTTGATCCGTTTGCCGATCGGGTCTTCGTTCGGGAAATGCTGGCGAGCCATGGTCTCGTTGATGATCGCAACGCGCGGCGCCTTCGCGTCATCCTGCGGCGTAAAGACGCGGCCGCGAATGAGCCGGATGCCCATCGCGCGGAAATAATCGGGCGTGACCGCGTAGTAATTCGTGCTCGGCAAATCGCTCGGCGCGATCGCCGGCCGGCCTTCGATGTTGAAGCCGAGAACGTAATCGCTCACGAGCGGCATTGAGTGTGTGATTCCGGCAAACTGGACGCCGGGCAGCGCTTTCACTCGATCGAGCAGCGCATCGGCAAATGCGTTTTGCTGCTCGGGCATGGCGTATTTCTTCTGCGGCAACGAAAGCCGGAGCAGAGTGGCGTTCTCCGGAATAAAACCCGGATCAACATGAGCGAGCTGCATGAAACTGCGCGCCAGCAGACCCGCGCCGCCGAGCAGCATCAGCGCGAAAGTCACTTCGATGACTACGAGGGCGCTCCGCAGCCGGCCGCGCGCCCCGCCTTCGGTGGAACCGCGCGAGCCCTGCTTGAGCGCTTCGTTTACATCCGCGCGCGCGGCGAGCCACGCGGGAGCGATGCCGAACAACAATCCGGTGAGAATGCTGAGCGCCAGCGAAAAGATGAGCACGCCGCTATCGAGATGAATCTCTGTGACGCGCGGAAGGCTGGTGGGAGCCAGGGCAAGGAGAGCATCGAGACCCCACCGCGCCAAAAGCAGTCCGGCCACGCCACCGCAAAGGGAAAGGACGACGCTTTCCGTGAGGAGTTGGCGAACTAGCCGGCCGCGGCTGGCGCCGAGCGCGGCACGAATGGAAATCTCGCGATGGCGCGCCGTGGCGCGAGCGAGCAAAAGATTCGCGAGATTCGCGCAGGCGATAAGCAGCACGCAGCCGACCGCGCCGAGCAGCGTGTAAAGCACCGGCTTCACATCGCGCACGCTGTAATCCTGCAACGGCATCAGGAAGATGCCCCAGCCTTTGTTCGAATCGGGATATTGCTGCGCGAGCTGGGCGGCGATCACTTCCAATTCGGCGCGGGCCTGGGCGACGGTCACGCCGGGCCGGAGCCGTCCCACCACGTTAATGTAGTGTCCGCCGCGCGCATCGTTCTTGGTCTCCTCCGGCTTGAACGCCATCGGTGTCCACGCATCGACTTTACTCGTTAGGCCAAAGCCAACCGGGGCGACGCCGACGACGGTGTACGGTTCGCCGTTGAGTTGAATGGACTTTCCCACCACGTCGCGCGTCCCGCCGAAGACGCGTTGCCAAAATGGATAACTCAACACGACGACATGGTTTTTCCCCGGCGCATCCTCTTCCGGAAGCAGCATGCGGCCGAGCGCGGGTTTCACGCCGTAAGCATCGAAGTAATGCGCGGTCGCCTTCACGCCGACGAGGCGCTGCGGTTCGCCTTCGCCGGTGAGATTCAGGCCAGCGCCCGAATAGGCCGCGAGATATTCGTACGACTTCGTTTGTTTTTCCCAATCGAGATAGTTCGGCGGCGAGACGGAGAATTCGGGGAACTGCGGGAAATTTGTTTCCCTGATGATGACGATGCGGTCCGGCTGAGGGTAATCGAGCGGACGAAGCAGCACCGTATTCACGACGGAGAAAATGGCGCTGCAAGCGCCAATGCCGAGCGCGAGAGTGAGAATGGCGACAGCAGTAAAGCTCGGGGCTTTCAGGAGCTGACGAAGTGCGTAACGGAGATCGTTTATCATATATTTTCTTCTGTAGCAGCGGCCCTGCGGGCCGCTCGGGAGTAAAGATGCGATTTCATTCGGCGCGCAGTGCGATAACCGGATCGACATGGCTCGCTCGGCGCGCGGGCAGGTAACAAGCCACGAGCGCAACCAGGGTAAGAAGAAGTCCGATCACGGCGAAGGTCAGCGGATCGGTCGCGCTGACATTATAGAGCAGGTGCGCCATCAAGCGCGTCAGGATCGCCGCCGCGCCCAGCCCGATGACGACGCCGAGGGAAACCAGCAGGACGCCCTGTTTCAAGATGAGTCGCAAAATGTGCCCGACTTGCGCGCCCAGAGCCATGCGAATGCCGATCTCTTGCGTGCGCTGATTCACAAGATAACTAATCACGCCGTAGAGCCCGATCACGGTGAGCGCGAGGGCGAGCGCCGCGAAAATAATCATCAGGGCCAGAAGAAATTTTCGGTCCGCGACGCTTCGCTCGACCAGGAATTGGACGGAGCGGATTTTCCACATTGGTTGATCGGGATCGACGCGCCAGATCGCCTGGCGAACGGATTCGGAAAGACTCAGCGGCTCGACTGTCGTGCGCACGACGAGCGTGGCGAAGTATGTCGGTTGCTGGCTGTAAGCGGCGTAGAGCTGGGGCGCGGGCTCGTCATTGAGCCGGTACTGTTTCGTGTCGCCGACGATTCCAACGACGGGACCTGTCGCCCCGTCTTCGAGGATCTTGAGTTGTTTGCCGATCGGATCCTGATTCGGCCAGAACCGGCGCGCCAACGTCTGGTTGATGATGAAAACGAGCGGCGTCCCGGCGCGATCTTCGTCGCTGAAAAGACGGCCGCGAATGAGCGGTATTTGAGCGGTGCCGAAATAACCTGCGGTCGCGACATTGAAGGAGACCTGCGGTTCGCGACCCGCGGGCGGTGTTTCCCGATCGAGAAGCGCAACGCCCGCACTGCCTCCGTTGCCGCTGAACGGTAAACTTCGGATGAGCGCCGCGGATTTCACTCCGGGCAGTTGCTGCACTTGCTCGAGCACCTGCCGATGAAAATTCCAGGTCGCGTCGGGCTGAGTGTACTTCGCGCGGGGCAGGCGGTATTCCAGCGTCAGCAGATTCTTCGATTCGAAGCCGACCTCGGTCTGCAACAACTTTCCGAAGCTGCGGATGAGCAGACCGGCAGCGATCAAGAGCAGGATCGAGAAGGCGACCTGCGCGACGACGAACCCGCCGCGCATCCGATTCCAGCGAGCGCCGCCGCCGGTGCCGCGGCCGCCTTCCTTCAACCCGGTATTCACCTCGGACCGCGCCACGTGGAGAGCGGGGACGAGGCCAAAGAGCCAACCGGTGATAACGGAAATGCCGAGCGCGAAAAAAAGGATGCGCGTATCGATGTTCGCGTCCTGCGCGCTGACAAAATTTTGCGGCAGCTTGAGCAATCCCCAAAGGCCCCAGTGCGCCAGAAGCACGCCGGCAATGCCGCCGGCCAGGCCGAGCACGGTCGTTTCCGTGAGTAATTGCCTAACGAGTCGCCACCGGGTCGCGCCGAGCGCCGCCCTCACCGCCATTTCTCTTTGCCGCGCCAGCCCGCGCGCAAGCAGGAGGTTCGCCAGATTCGCGCACGCGATGAGGAGAATCGCGCCGGCTGCCAGAAAGAGCAGCCAGAGCATCGGCCGCACGTTGCCGACGATGAACTCCAGATAGAAATCGATCTTCACGCCACGCCCGGCGTTCTCTTTCGGATAGGCAGCCGCCCACTGGCTCGCGATGGTATTCGCCTCTGCCCGCGCCTGCGCCAGATTCGCCTCCGGCTTCAAATGGCCCAGCGGAATCAGAAAGCGCGAATCGCGCGCCGCTGTGATTCCGGTAAAGTTCGCCATCGAAATCCAGACTTCGACATCGGGATCGAACGGATTCTTGAAGGCGGAAGAAATGACGCCCACCACACTGTAAGGCTCGCCGTTGAGAATCAGTTTCTTGCTCGCGAGATCGGCATCGCCATTCAAGCGCTCACGCCAAAGCTTCTCGTTGACGACCGCGATTTTCGCCGCGCCAGGCCGATCTTCTCCCGGCGCCAGGACGCGGCCCAGAACTGGAGCGAGATGGAACACTTCGAAAAAATTCGCGGAAACGAATGCGCCCCGGACGCGATCGGGCCGCTCGCCGCCGGTGAGGTTGACGCTTTGCGATTGGAATCCGGCCAGATCCTCGAGCGAACGCATTTGCTTTCGAAGATCATCCAGCTCGGCCATGGAGAGGCCGTCTCGATCGCCCGACGGGGTGCTCGAAAAGAGATCGATCAATCGCGAAGCATTGTGATACGGCAGGGCGCGAAGCAGAACCGCATCGACGACGCTAAAGATGGCGGTGTTCGCACCGATGCCGAGCGCCAGAGTGAGAACGGCGACAGCGGCGAAGCCGGGAGACTTCAGCAGTTGTCGAAAAGCGTAGCGAAGGTCGTTTAACATCTGTTCCTTATTTGTTGAGGTGAATACTTCCCGCGGTAGCCCGCAGAGTGAGGACCGGGCCGCCGCCATTCATGTCGCCCTTCAATTGGTTGCTATTCGTGCTGCCTTTTTTCGCTGCGATTTTGAAATCGCTCATAACGCTTCCGGCGGTGCACGCGGCATCGATCGTGACCGCGACCGATTCGCCTAACCGGAGGTCGATGCCGCCGCCGTTCGCGGTGATCTTGCAATCGGAGCTCGGTGATTTGGGGAGGTAAGCCGTTACGGAACCGCCGTTGACGGTGGCGTTGATGGCTGCCGCAGCTTCTTTGATCGAGAGGCTCCCGCCTTCCGTGGTCGCGACGACGCGGCCGCCAACCTTGCCAATCGTGGCGGAGCCACCCTCACATCGCGCCTCGAGGTCCCCGCCCACATTCTTGATGGTCAAGCTGCCGCCTTTGGTCGACGCCGTCAGCGAACCGCTCACGTTCTCCATCGTCAAACTTCCGCCCTCAGTCGACGCTTTGACTGTTCCATCGACGTCGGCGACCCGCGCGCTCCCGCCTGTGCGCATATCGAGATTGAACTTGCGCGGAATGTGGACCTTAAAATTGAGGCGGATCTTGTCGCGATCCGTTCGCTTCCCGTCATCCGCATACTTGACGGTGACCTTGACGGTATTCTCGGTTTGCGACATCTCGATCGAGATTTTGTTCTGCAGGGCCTCGACTTCCTCGTCCGTCTCGACCTTGTAGTAGGACATGAATTGAACGCGGACACTTTCGTAGTCTCCAGTCTCGACCTCACCGTGGGCCAGATCCGCGTCGAAACTCAGGAGCCCACCAGGTTTAACGACAAATTTCTTCTCGGGCTGGTCGCGCGTGCCGGGCTTGTAGTCGCCCGCCTTGAGAAGCGAAAAATTCGTGGCGATTGCCCATGCGAACGCGAGCAAGACGATGAGCGGGAATTTGTGGGGTAATGTTTTCATTCGATGCGTAATGCCTCCATGGGACTGATTTTTGTGGCGCGCCGCGCCGGAAGCCAGGTGGCAAGCATTGCGGCCAAGGCGAGCAAGCTAGGCGCGAATGTGAACGCGACCGGATCGACCGAGCTCACTTCAAAGAGAAGGCTGCTGGCGACTTTCCCAGTCCCGAACGCGAGCACGAGTCCGAGTCCGAGCCCGGCCGCGACCACCGCAATTCCTTCGCGCAGAATCATCCATTGCACGGTGTTGCGTTGCGCGCCGAGCGCCATCCGGATCCCGATCTCGCGCGTGCGCCGCGCCACCGAATACGCTTTCACCCCATACACGCCGACGACGGAAAGCCCAAGCGCGAGTCCGCCGAAGATCGAAAACAACGCGGCGCCCGCGCGCACGATCCAGAGCTGGGCGTTGCTGTCGAAGTGTTGCGCAAAGGTTTTCACCTCGAGGACGGGCAACACCGGATCGACGGCTCGCACCGTGCGCCGGAGAAGATCGGCGGTCGCCGATTCGCTGCCCGCCGGGATCGCCGCAAACTTCACGAAGAAAAATACGTCGCTGAAGAATCCGCGGGAGAATGGCAGGTAAAGCGCGCCCGCGGGCTGGGTCTCGAACAATCTCGATTTCGTTGCCGGCACGATCCCGATAATCTCGATCGGCTCGCCGCGTCTGATCTCCGCGCTATCCGCGTCCCCGGCATTTACGGCCGGCGCGGTCCGGTCGATTGGGAATTGAATCCGCTGTCCTAGCGCGTCGCCGTCCGGCCATAATTTTTTCGCGAGGACCTCATCGATGATCGCCACCGCCGGTTCACCGGGTTGCGTTGCTTCAGCGGCCGTGAAAGCGCGGCCACGCCGTAATGGAAGTCCGACTGCCGCGAAATAATCGGCGCCGACACTGTTCCAGTTTGGCGAGAACAAAAGTCCATCCGTCGCCGTGGCCGGCTTGGCGTCTGTCTCCGGATACACGCCGGCGCGCTGCACGCTTCGGCGGATCGACGTGTTGCCAAAAGGAACGAGCGCGGAAATGCTCGCGCTTTCCACGCCGGGCAAAGCAGCGAGTCGCTCGCCGAGAATGCGATAAAGTTCCTGCGCGCGCTTCTTATCGAACCCGCCGAGGCTGCCGTCGGTTTCCACCAGGAAGTCGTTGCCGACGCGCAAGCCGCTATCGATAGACGCGGCGTTGGTTGCACCGCGAATGAAAAGTGCCGCTGCCGTAACCAGCGCGAGCGAGAACGCGATCTGGATCACGACGAGTGGATTGCGCGGCAGAAATTTCCAGCGCGGATGGCGGACGTCTTCGCCGGCCTGTGTTTTCAAATCTTCGATGACGGCCGCGCGCGACAGCTTGAGGGCCGGTCCGAGCGCAAAGCAAAGCGTTCCGAGCAGACAAAAGACGAGGGTCGCGCCGAGAATCGTCGGGTTAGGCCCGCTGATCCAAACAAGATCGACCGGCGCAATCTGCGCAAGCGAGGCGATGAGCAGATCCAACGACCATAGACCGAGCAACAACCCGCAGGCCCCACCCAAAAGCGCGAGCAGAAATCCTTCGACGAGAAGTTGTCTCACGATGCGGGCGCGGCTCGCGCCGAGAGCGAGCCGGATCGCGATCTCTTTCCGGCGGCTGGTGCCGCGCGCGAGGAGCATGTTCGCGAGATTCAAACAGGCGACGAGCAGCACCACTGCCGCCATTCCCGCCAGGAGCGCGCCGATCGTGGCAATGGGGCCGGCCTCGGAAGGATCGGTGCTGGTGGCGAAACGAAACAGCGGCGCGGTCATGAATGTCTGGTCTTTTTGTTCGACCGGAAACGCGGTTTCGAGATTGGCCGCAAGACCTTTCAAGTTCGGAAGCGCCGCCTCGGCCGTAACGCCAGGCTTGAGTCGAGCGATGACGAGCAGTCTGGCGCTGCTGCGATCTGCGATCGAACTCGTCCGTCCTCCCACCAAATCACCTCTAACCTCCTCATAAACGCCGAGCGGCAGCCAGAGCTCCGGCGCAAAGACACTCATCGTCCCAGTGAATCCTTTCGGCAGAATGCCCACGATGGTGAACGGCCGTCCGCTGATCATAATTGAGCGCCCGAGCAATGCCGGATCGCTCCCGTGTTTCTGCCAGTAGCTGTAGCTCACGACTGCGACGCGCTCCCCGCGCCCGGGCTTTTCTTCGTCCGGCAAAAAACCGCGGCCATAGGCGGGCGCGACACCGAGGACGGAAAAATAATTCGCGCTCACGATATCCGCCATGACGCGGCGGGTGTTTTCCTTTTCACCGACTCCCACCACGGTTGTGTCGTGCGCCAGGACACCGGAGAACACGCTGTTCTGATCGCGGATATCGCAGTAAGTCGGATAGGAAAAGGCCCGGAAACTTTTCGGATTCTTTTTGTCCTGTGAAAAAACCTGGACGATCTCGGCGGGCCGCTCGTAGGCCGGCGGCTGAAAGAGCATCGCATTAACCAGGCTGAAGATGGCGGTGTTCACGCCGATGCCGAGCGCGAGGACGGTGATGGCGGCGGCAGTGAAACCCGGAGATTTCCTGAGCTGCCGGAAAGCGAATCGAAAATCGTGGATCATAAGTCAGAGGTCGGAAGTCGGAGGTCAGAAAGTTTTACTTGTCACTGGTCACTCGTCACTTTCTTCATTCCGTGCGGAGTGCGGCCATGGGACTGATTTTCGTGGCGCGGCGAGCCGGGAGCCAGGTGGCGAGCAAAGCGGCGGTCATCAACACGGCCGGCGCAATTGTGAACGCGAAGGGATCGATCGAGCTGACGTCAAACAGAATGCTGCTGACCATTTTTCCAGTGGCGAAGGCAAGCAACAGGCCGATCGCGAGGCCGGCGGCGACCATCGCGAATCCTTCGCGCAGGATCATCCACTGCACGGTTTTGCCCTCGGCGCCGAGCGCCATCCGAATCCCGATCTCGCGCGTGCGGCGCGCGACCGAATACGCCTTCACACCATACACACCCACGACCGCAAGACCGAGCGCGAGCGCGCCGAAAATGGAGAACAACGCCGCGCCGGCGTTGACCAGCCAGCGCTGCAAATTGCCATTGAGGTGCTGTTCGAATGTCTGGATGGAGATGATCGGCAACTCCGCGTCGACTGACATGATGCTGCGCCGCAGCAGATCGGCTGCGCTTGCTTCACTCCCCTGCGGCAGGGACGAGAACTTCACCAGGAAATAGACGTTACTCTGGAAGCCGCGGCTGAACGGCACATAGACATTATTTGACGGCCCCTCATCGAAGAACACGTTGCGCGTGTGCGGCACGATCCCGACGACTTCGATGCTCTCTCCGGGGCGAATCTGACCGTCTGCGTCGTCGACCTTCGCTGCTCCGCTGCGCTCGCCGCTGTTGGCCGTCGCTGCGATCTCGGCCGCGAACTGCACTCGTTGTCCGAGCGCGTCGCCTTCCGGCCAGAGCTTCTGCGCCAGCTTGTCGTCAATAATTGCCACTGCGGGCCCTCCGGGTTGCGTCGCCTCGGCGGCGGTAAAGGTGCGGCCACGCAGAAGCGGCAGGCCAGTGGCCTTGAAATAATCCGCTCCGACGCTGCGGTACTCGGAGAAGCCGAGGTCGTCCGCTGCCGTCCCGGGCTTCGCTTCCGCCGGAGGCGGCGAACCGGCGCGCTGCACGCGCTTGCCGGCCCCGAACATC
>JBEEHT010000031.1:0-20817 GCA_041167545.1 Verrucomicrobiota bacterium | reverse complement strand
TGGAATGAACTTTGGCGGTTGCTTGACTCTCTTGCTTGCCAAGGGGGTTGTTGGGAAGGGCACGAAACTATGTCAGGCCCTTGGCGCGCAGGTACTATTCATCCTGATCGCCGCTCCTATTTGGCTCACTTTCTTACACACCCTTCGGAGCTCATGGACGTTCTATGACGCCGGCGCAGTTTTTCAACTGCAACCGAGCTTATTCCTTGGATTGTTCGATGATATTTTCTACCGCCAGGTCAACAAGTACGAAGAGAACTTCGATCCTTCCACTAACTTTCTCATTCTGGGAGCCGTCTTATGGTTTTGCCTTAGCCGCCGGGAGTCCGATAACCGAAGGCTTTTCTGGGGAGTTGGAATCACCTGTCTCTGTGCGCTTGCTGTCGCTTTTGGGGTTGTTCCTCCATCGTTCCTCATTCGGCTTCCTTTCGTCGGCAATATTCATCACGTCGATAATGCGTTTTCCTGCATTGCGATCGTCTGCCTGTTAGTCATCGCCGGCTTCGGGATTCAAACCTTCTGGACTGGCTGCCGCGCGCCGGACTTCAAGCGCACCTACCAGCGGGTCCTTGTCTGTCTTGCGGTGCTCCTGGCGGTTTACCTTGGAACAACCGAAGCAGCGCAGCGTTCTACCAGGACCTTTCTAAAGATCGGTGAGCACATCCCGAAATCGAACTTCTTCTGGGGATATTCCGTGTTGCTCGTCATCGCGCTGGCGGCGGCGCCGTTGATCGGCAGACTTGTCATAAGCAATAAGCGCGTCCGGATCTGGCAAATTTCTTTTCTGACCCTGCTCTTTGTTCTTCTCCACTGGCGTCACGGAATGCACCTGCTAACTCCCTTCGACAGCTACGTCATGAATCCACAGGACCGGACAAAGCTTACCGCTGACTTCTCCTCAACCCTCGCCCTCCTTCACAACCGGTTGCCCGAACCATTCCGCGCCGTCGGGTTCGGGGATAATCTTTTTCCGGGCTACTGAGGGGCTATCGGGGTAGAGCAGATTGACAGCGTGGATCCATTGTTAAACAAATACTACCGCAGCTTGACGAACGCCTATGGCGTCAGATTCGTCTCCAGCCATGGGGACGAAGGCGTGATCGATCCCCAATTGGAGGCAAATCTGCCGCTTTCCGACATGTTGAACCTTCGCTATTTTCTCGGCGACGGCGGGACCAGGGCAACGGCGTTTCCCTCCTTACGGAAAATCGCCACGCTCGATCTTGACGTCTACGAATCGACAAAGGTTTGGTCGCGCGCCTTCTTCAGCGATCGCTTGATTGCTTACGATGCGGAGCAGGATTTCGTGAGACTGTTAAAGAGCGGGCCGGGTTCGCCGTTCGCCGCGGTCGCGAAAGACGATCTGGATTCGCAGCCGGAACTTCGCAGCCTCGCGAGTAAACCCGGCGAGACAGTGGGGACCGTGATTGTTCCGGCGACTCATTATACCCTGACGAGCAATACTACCTCTTTCAAGGTAACTGCCCCAGGCCCGGGCGTGGTGGTTTTGACCGAGCCGTACGTGGAAGGCGATTTTGAACTCACGGTGAATGGTAAGGCGTCCAGTTATTTTCGGGTCAATTCTGCTTTTCGCGGTGTTCTTCTCGCAGGCCCGGGCGAGTACGAGTTTTCCTTTCGCTATTGGCCACGATACTTCACGTTTTCATTGTGGCTTTGCGGCTTTGGAATAACGTTACTCTTGTTATGGCTGGGAAGTGCCTTCAAATACTCACAGCGCGAAGCTTGATTTGCCTCGCGCGCCGAACCCCTATTTTCTCCTGCACTTGTGGCTGACCAGGACGATCATTTCCGCGAATTAAACACCGAGCTGGGTCACTTGCGACGCTCGTTGATCGATCTGCGCAAGCGCTGGGCAATGCCGCCGAACGCGCCCGCCCGCACGGAAGCGTTGGAAGCAGCGAACAAGCAACTTAGTTCGCTAAAGACCCTGGTTCATCTTTTGCAAAGCGACGCAGCGGAGGCTCACTCCCGACTCCAGCGCGCCGAGCGTGAAGCCTGGGACCAAAAGGCGCGACGCGCGGATGTCACCGCCAAATTGAAAAGCCGTGAGCAACTCCTTGAGCAGATTCAACGCTCGGCAGCGTGGAAAATCGTTAAGCCGATTTGGAAGCTGTTCAATCGCTCGCGAAAGGCCGAGCCGAAGTCTGCGGCCGACGATCTCGCATTTTCTCTCGATTTGCCAAAGCGCTGGGAAACGGGCCGTGAAATTCTCCTTATCAAAGGCTGGTGCTTCTCCCGCAATGGAAAACAAATCGCGGGGATCCGAGCCAAGGTCGGACGCAAGGCGCGGCTCGCCCGTTATGGACTGGAAAGGCCTGATGTTTCCGCTTCCCATCGCGAGTATCCGGAGGCGCGTCACAGCGGCTTCACAATTGAGCTAAAGGTGCCGCCGGGAGTCTCAACCGTCCGCCTTGAAGTGATCGAACAAGGATCGGACTGGCGGCCTTTCCTCGAACAAAAATTGGTGAGACAAGCAAAAGAAGGAGACGACGAGACGGACCTCGATGACGCTGGCTCGGAAACCAACGGGAAGGCAGAGAGAATCTTGAAACTGCCATCGCTTTCGGCGAGCAAAGCTTTCGAGCTCCTTCAGCCCGCCTTTCAACAACAGGCCCATCGCGCCGCCACGACCAGTCCTCTCTTCAGCGTTATCACTTCCACCTACAATTCGAAACCGGAATGGCTGGCCGAAGCGGCGCTCAGCCTTCTGAATCAATCCTTTGCCGATTGGGAATGGTGCATCGTCGATGATGGTTCCGATAACAAAGAAACCAGGAGGCTGCTCGAGCTGCTCAGCTCGTTAGGCCCGCGCCTGCAGGTAAAGTTCGGCGCGAAAGCCGGCATCAGTGCCGCCAATAACCAGGCGCTCGACCTGGCGCGCGGGACTTACGTTTGTTTCCTCGATCACGACGATCTCCTTCACCCTCTGGCCCTCGAATCGATGGCCGAAAAATTGGACGAAGGTTATGACGCCGTCTATTCGGATGAGGACAAGCTCGACGATGCGACGGGCGATCTGGTCGAGCCGTTCTTCAAACCCGATTGGTCCCCCGAATATTTTCGCGGCGCGATGTATGTGGGCCATCTGCTTTGTGTCCGGCGCGACCTCGCCGGGGAAAACAAGTTCGATCCGGCTTTCGATGGCGTGCAGGATTTTGAATTCATGCTGCGCCTGAGCGAGGCCGGGCCGAGGATAGGTCACATTCCGCGGATCCTCTACCACTGGCGGAAAACTCCCGGCAGCATCGCCGCAAATACGGACGCGAAGCCGCAGATCGGGATGCTCCAGGCACGGGCGGTAAACGCGCACCTGGAGCGGACCAGGCTCCCCGCCAGGGCCGAGCAGTCGGAGTTACCGCACCGCTTAAAAATTCTTCCCATGAGTCGCGAGCAGTACGCCAGAGTCAGCATCATCATTCCCACTCGGGATTCGCCCGAGATCCTCGGCCGTTGTTTAAAGGGCATTTTCGAAAAGAGCTCGCATCCTAACTTTGAAGTCATCCTGATGGACAACGAGACCACGGACGAACGCGCGCTCGCGCTCATGAAGGAATATCCCGTCCGCCGAATTGTTTTTCCAAATCCCTTCAATTTCTCACGCGCGAACAACCAGGGAGCGGCAGCCGCGACCGGCGAGCTCCTGGTTTTCCTCAACAATGACACTGAAGTAATCGCGGAAGATTGGTTGCAGCATCTGGCTTACTACGCTGAGCAGCCGGACGTAGGCGCATCGGGAGCACTGCTCGCCTATGACGACCGCACCGTCCAGCACGCAGGCGTGGCGCTCGGCATGCGCGGCACCGCCGATCACACCATGCGCCGGTTCCCCATTGAAGCGGATGGCTATGCGGGCACTCTGGCCTGCGCCCGGGAAGTGTCGGTCGTCACCGGCGCCTGCCTGATGATCCGAAAACCGGTCTTCGAAGAAATCGGCGGCTTCAATGAACATTTCTTTACGGCCTACCAGGATGTGGATGTTTGTCTTCGTTTACGCGCGCGCGGGCTGCGGGTGATCTGCACGCCTCGGGCGCTTCTCCATCATCACGAATTCATTTCGCGGCCAAACTACTATTACGACATGATCGACCGGATGCTTCTCCTCGATCAATGGGAAGACCTTATCGAGCGCGGCGATCCCTATTACAATCCGAACCTTGATCTCGAACGCGGCGACTATAGCCGCCGCTCCGCCCGGGCATGAGCAATATTCTCTTTGTCCTCTATCACGATTTCAGCGCGAACAGCGCTGTCCACGTGCATAACTTCGCGAACCAACTCACCACCTTGGGCCATTCGACGGCCGTGGCTATTCCAGAAAACAAAGACAGCGGTTCTGCGTTGGGCGCGCAAACCTATGCCGTGCAGCGTTTCGACGAGTTCGACGGAGACTGGTCCGCCGTTTTTTCCGATGGGCGCCCGCCGGAGATTGTCCATGCGTGGACGCCGCGCGAAAATGTGCGGCTCTTTTGCGAAAAGCTGGCGGGGTTTTGCGACTATGATCTTTTCATCCACCTGGAAGATAACGAGGAGCTGATCCTCGAAGTGAATCTTGGGATGCCGTTCGAAAAGCTAGTTCGTTCGCGAGTTGAGATTCCCCCCAACCTTTCACATCCGCGGAACTATCGCCTCTTTATCGCCTCCGCAACGGGTGTAACCATGATCATGGATCGCCTCGAGCGATTTGTGCCGCCAGACGTTCCAAAGCTCATCCTCTGGCCCGGCGCGGATGAGGAATTGTTCTACCCGCGCCCACGCGATCCCGTTCTCCTCGAGCAGCTCGGTATCTCAGACGGCACCGTGGTCCTTTGCTATACCGGCAATGTCCACTCTGCCAATGCCCGCGACGTCCGCAGCCTCTATCTTGCCGCCGCCATCCTCGACCGGGAAGGAACGCCCACCCGTCTCGTCCGGACCGGGCGCGACTTCTGTCCTTTTCTGGGACCGGATGAAGAATGGGGCCGCTGGATTTCAATCGAGCTGGGCCACGTCCCTTATCAGGAAATTCCGGCCATTCTCAGCCTCGCAGACGTGCTCGTTCAGCCGGGCGCGGACAATACCTTCAACGAATTCCGGCTGCCCGGAAAACTTCCGGAGTTCTTCGCCATGGGACGGCCGGTGATCGTGCCGCGCAGTAACGTCGGGCGTTTCGTCCGCCATGGCGAAGAAGCCTGGGTGCTGGATAAAGTGGACGCCCTCGGCATCGTAGCCGCAGTTCTCGAATTGCGCCGAAACAAAGAACTGAGCGAGCGTCTCGCCTCGGGAGCGACAGCGTTTTGCCGGCGACATTTTAACTGGCAGAACAACGCCCGCGCTTTGACAGCCTTTTACGAGGAGACCGTCCTCAAGCCGAAAGAACACGCGCATGCCGCGACCGCAACGCCTTCCCGCTGATCCAGCCACGGTGGCGGCCATCGTCGGGCGCTTCTCGCGCTCGGACCGCTCCGGTGGGACTTCGTATGCCACGGTTCGCGACTATTGCGAAAGTGTGGATGAACTCCCACAGATCGCGGCGCTTGATGGCGATTTGAAAAATGTGCAGCGGCCGTGGGCTGTGAAAGCAATTCTCGGCGCGGTGCCGCCGCCCGCGCGTCTGCTCGAGATCGGCGGCGGCGAACCGATCGTCAGCGGCTTTCTCACCGAGCTCGGGTACGACGTTACCCTGGTTGATCCCTATGATGGTTTTGGTAACGGGCCGACCGATTATCAGCGTTACGTCGAACTATTCCCGCGCGTAAAAATTGTTCGGGAATATTTCCGGCCCGGGATGGGCGCGCTGGCCGCCGGATCCTTTGACGCGATTTTTTCCGTCTCGGTCCTCGAGCACATCGCCTCGTCGCTCGACGCGTGCTTCGAAGCGATCGCGGAATTCCTTTCGCCAAAGGGCGCCTCCATTCATTGTTTCGATTTTATCCTGCAAGGGCGCGGCGAGCTTGACGACGTTCCCGTTGCCCAACGGATCCTCGCTGAACAAGCCAGGCTCGCCGGAGAATCCTCGCCTCCTTCGCTCGAGAAGTTGCTGGAAGAGCTTCGAGCGGACGTCGAAACATTTTTCCTTTCGCCGCAGGGCCACCATCATTGGCGCCGTGGACAGCCCTATGGGGAATTTCCGTTTCGCAAGGTTGTCTCCCTCCAAACGGTGGTCCATCGAGGGCCCTGAGCGCGGGCGAAAAGCCGCCCGAATACCTCAGCGGTTCAACTTATCCACGCTGGCCCCAAGCCGATAAACCTTGGCCTGTTTTGCGTCGACCGCCCACGCCGAGATGTTCGCTCCTTTTGGGACTGCATCTGAACGGAATACCGCCCGCCATCCCGTCCAAAGCCAATCCCGGCGATGATGCCACTGCGCCACGTCCGGTCGCATTTCGATGGAGCTCGAGATGGCGAAAGCAATCCACTCGTGGTCTTCACGTTCATAGGCCAGGAGGACGCAATCAGCCGACCTCCCTTGATCCGCCAGCACCGCCCAGCCTTTGGCGGATGCCATCTCCGTCTCGGCGGACTCAGCGAAGGAATCGAACCAGCCGTCGGCGACAGACTTGTCAGCCTCCGCATGCCGGATCTTGCTGATCATGGTGGTGCGAACCAGTGGCGGCCGGAGCAACTGCAACCGATCGAGAGCGCTAGCGCGTTGCCGGACAAGATCCGGAAGCGGATGGTTCGTTCTTCGGAGGGTGTCGGAAGTGTCCATCACCTGGCTGAATAAGAGAGCTCCGTGACCGAGCCGCGCGGAAGCGGAACGCAAGTGCACAATTGAAACCGACCCAGCCCCGCACAAAATCACCAGAGTAACAAAGCTTGCTCCCAGAAAAACGATCGCCGTAAAACGCGCCAGCCGAGCGCGTGAGTTGGGACGCCCCGGCATGCGTTCCGCGAGAATAGTCACGAGCGCGATCAGGGCGATCGCGAGATAAAGAGAAATCGCCACATACCGCGGCGCGAGGGCCTGCGGCACGCCAAACTCAATTCGACCCAAAGCCACCAGCACTCCGCTCGCAATGGCATAAGCGCCCAGGGAAAACCAGGGGAACGCTCGCGTCCAAAATTCGCGGTCACGCCATCGGCGAATCGCCCAGGCCAGCATGCCGCAATATCCAAACAAAAGGAAAGCGCCGGCTGCGATCGAGACTACGAGCGGATGTTCGTTGCCAGACCGGCCGAGCCCGGAACCAAGAAAAGCCAGGAGATATTGCAAATACACCAGAGGCGATTGGGGCGGAGCGAAATCCGGTAACTCGGACGGTGGCTGAAAGCGCCAGAAATAAATCGTCGCGCACACAATGCAAGCCATCAGCCATCCGGCTAGCCAGCGTTTCCAACGGGGCATCGGTTGGAGCCAGAACAAAAGCGGAAAAGTGAGCGCCCAGGCGAGCAATCCATTCGCCACCGTAAAGCTGCTCAGAATGGCCAGGCCTGCACAAACCCAGAACTTTATTGCGACAGAAAGATTCGTTCGCAGCGCAACAAGAGCCCAGACGATACAAAGCGCCGGCACGAATGAGGAAAACCCGGAAGCGAGCAGCCACAGCTCATACGGCGCGGGGGAAAAAATGAGCAGAGCCATCATGATGAAGCCCAGCGCTGTGGCCATGGCGGAGAAGACAGATTTGCGCAGAAGCTCGAAAATGCCGAGCGCTGTCAGGCAGCAAATGAAAACCGAAAGTAACATGCCGACGCGCCCATCCCAACGGCGTCCAAGGCCGAGGAGAATGAAGATGAGCTTCGGGAAAAATGTCCGCGATTCCTGTTGCTGCGCGAAAAGATCCGAGAACCTGACCGTGCCCTGGCGCGCTTTCGTAAGGAGCGGCATTAAGTCCCAGTCATCGAACATGGGAATCGCGATCCCGTACCGAAGCACCAACGCCACCAGCAAGACAACCAGAAGCGCAACGCAACCGATCGTCAGAAACGGCCAGAAGGAGCTTCCCCTGACAGACGCGGGTGGAGATGACTGGTCGCTCGCTATCATAATTCTGCGGCAGCTTCCCTTCGCAGTGAGGGAGCTACTGCGAACCACGACCGCCATTCTTACGCCGGATTTTATCGTGGAACTAAATTCGGTCAATCCCGCGAAAGGCCTGGAAGCTTGACACACCAAGGCCGAATTCTAATTTCAGCTATCCAGCGGCCGAAGGGCTGGAGATTGCCACCTGTGACCGCGCTCTCTTCTTTTTATCGATCGTCCGTCGGCAAAAAAATGATCGTGGCGGTAACGGGCGTCGTCCTGATCGCGTTCGTCGTCGGCCATCTCCTCGGCAACCTGCAGATTTTTCTCGGCCCCGACTGGGTGAATTCGTATGCCGAACATTTGCGCGAGCTCGGTCCCCTTCTCTGGATCATCCGCGCCTTTTTGCTCGTGAACGTGCTCGTCCATATTTTCTTCACGATCAGTCTGGCGATCGAGAACCGCCGCGCGCGCCCGGTGCGTTACAAGAAGAGAGACCACGTCAAAGCCACCTTCGCCTCGCGCTCCATGGCCCTGAGCGGATTGATCCTTCTCGCCTTTATCCTCTATCACCTCGCGCACTTCACCGTGCGGGTCACCGATCCGCGTTTCCTCCTGCTCAAGGCGGACCCGCTGAACCGTTACGACGTTTATTCCATGATGGTTTACGGATTTCAGAATCCTTTCGTGTCCGGCTTCTACATCGTCGGGATGTTTCTCCTCGCGCTCCACCTCAGCCACGGCACTTCGAGTTTCTTTCAGTCGTTAGGCTTGAATGACGAGAAACTCGCGCCGCGCCTGGTGACCGCCGGGCGCCTTTTTGCCTGGCTGATTTTTGTCGGTTACACCTCGATTCCCGTCGCGGTCTTGCTCCATCTCGTGAAGCCGGCCCAACAGTTATGATCGGAAGCCTCGACTCCAGGATTCCAGCGGGTCCGCTTGCCGACAAATGGACCAACCACAAGGATCACGCACGGCTGGTCGCTCCGAACAATCGCCGGAAATTCGAGATCATCGTGGTGGGCAGCGGGCTTGCCGGCGGAGCGGCCGCGGCCACGCTCGGCGAGCTCGGCTACAACGTGAAATGCTTCTGCTATCAGGACAGCCCGCGCCGCGCCCACAGCATCGCCGCGCAAGGCGGCATCAACGCCGCAAAAAATTATCAGAACGACGGCGACAGCGTCTTTCGTTTATTCTACGACACGATCAAGGGAGGCGACTTCCGGGCGCGGGAAGCGAATGTCTATCGCCTCGCCGAAGTCAGTAATCTCATTATCGACCAATGCGTCGAGCAGGGCGTCCCGTTCGCGCGCGAGTACGGCGGCTTGCTCGCGAACCGTTCGTTCGGCGGCGCGCAGGTTTCGCGGACCTTTTACGCGCGCGGGCAGACTGGCCAGCAACTTCTCCTCGGCGCGTATCAGGCGCTCTGCCGCCAGATCGCCGCGGGCACAGTCGAAATGTTTCCGCAGACCGAGATGCTCGATCTCGTCCTGGTGGAGGGCCACGCGAAGGGCATCATCACCCGCAATCTCGTCACGGGAAAAATTGAAGCGCATTCGGGCGACGCCGTCGTCCTCGCCACTGGCGGGTACGGAAACGTCTTTTATCTTTCGACGAATGCGCGCGGCTGCAATGTGACCGCCACCTATCGCGCCTACAAAAAAGGCGCTCTCTTCGCCAATCCCTGCTACACCCAGATCCATCCCACCTGCATCCCGGTCACCGGACAGAATCAGTCGAAGCTGACGTTGATGTCCGAATCGCTCCGCAACGACGGGCGCGTCTGGGTTCCGAAAAAGCCCGGGGACAAACGGGCGCCGGCCCAGATTCCGGAAGCCGACCGCGATTATTATCTCGAGCGAAAATATCCGAGCTTCGGCAATCTCGCGCCGCGCGATATTTCATCGCGGAGCGCGAAGGAAGTTTGCGACGAAGGCCGCGGCGTCGGCGAGAGCGGACGCGGCGTCTATCTCGATTTCGCGGATGCGATCGCGCGGCTCGGAGAAACCACGATCCGGGAACGCTACGGAAATCTTTTTCATATTTACGAAAAGATCACCGGCGAAAATGCCTACGAGCGCCCGATGCGCATTTATCCGGCGGTCCATTACACGATGGGTGGTTTGTGGGTGGACTATAACCTGATGAGCAACGTTCCGGGATTGCACGTGATCGGCGAAGCGAATTTTTCCGATCACGGCGCGAACCGGCTCGGCGCGAGCGCGCTCATGCAAGGCCTGGCGGACGGTTATTTCGTTTTGCCTTACACGCTGCCGGCTTATCTCGCCGGACAAATTGGCAAACGTCCGCCGACCGATCATCCCGAATTCAGCAAAGCCCAGAGCGAGGTGGAGGCGCGCACGAAAAAACTTCTGTCGATCAATGGAAAGCGTTCGGTCGATTCTTTTCACAAAGAATTGGGGCTCCTGCTCTGGGATAAATGCGGGATGGCGCGCAACGCAGCCGGCTTGCGCGAAGCGCTTGGCCGCATTCCCGAGCTGCGAGAAGAATTCTGGAGCGACGTGCGGGTGCCCGGGGAAGACGAGGAATTTAATCAATCCCTCGAACGCGCCGGACGCGTGGCCGATTTCCTCGAATTCGCCGAATTGATGTGCACGGACGCGCTGACCCGCGATGAATCGTGCGGCGGACATTTCCGCGAGGAACATCAGACCCCTGATGGCGAAGCGCTGCGTGATGACGAAAATTTCACAGACGTCTTCGCCTGGGAATATCAGGGCAATGGCTCGGCCGCCGCGCCGAAACTGCATCGCGAGCCGCTGATTTTCGAAACCGTTCAGCTCACCCAGAGGAGCTACAAGTGAAATTCAAACTCAAGGTCTGGCGGCAGAAAGATCCGAAGACGAAGGGTAAGCTCGTTCAGTACGAAGCGAGCGACGTTTCACCGAACACGTCGTTCCTCGAAATGCTCGACGCCGTGAACGAGCGACTCATCCTCAAGGGTGAAGAACCGATTGCGTTCGATTCCGACTGTCGCGAAGGGATTTGCGGCACCTGCTCTCTCACCATCAATGGAGAAGCGCACGGTCCTGACCATCCCGGTGCGGCCTGCGAAGTGTACATGCGGCGATTCAAGGATGACGCCACGATTGTGGTCGAGCCGTTTCGCGCGAAGCCATTTCCGCTCATCAAAGATCTGGTGGTGGATCGCAGCGCTCTCGATCGCATCGTGCAGGCGGGCGGTTTCGTGGCGGCCCGCGCGGGTTCCGCGCCCGAGGCGAATTCAACCCTGATTCCGAAACAGAACGCGGATCGCGCGATGGAGGCGGCCGCGTGCATTGGCTGTGGCGCCTGCGCCGCCGCTTGTCCGAATGCATCCGCGATGCTGTTCACCGCCGCGAAAGTTTCGCATCTCGCTTTCCTGCCGCAGGGCCAGCCCGAGCGAACGCGGCGCGTCTTGAAAATGGTGAGCGCGATGGATGCCGAAGGTTTCGGCAACTGCACGAACACCTACGAATGCGAAGCCGTCTGCCCGGCTGACATCAGCGCCAGCTTGATCGCCAAACTGAATCGCGAATACGCCGTCGCCAGTCTCCGCCGAAACGCCGACGAATAGGATCCTGCGCTACCCGGTCTGACAAAGGCGCGTCCACAATGTCGGATCAATCTTCTCGTGGACCCGCGCCGATAATTTCTCCGCATCCGCGTTTTCGCGGAGCAGAGCAAACACCGTGGAACCCGATCCGGACATCAAGGCTGCGCCGACCTCCGGTTGATCGCGCAACCAACTCTTGAGATAACCAAGCAGAACAAATTTTTCGAAGACTGGCCGCTCGAGATCATTCACCAGACGCACCCCCGAAAACTCCTGGGCTCCATACTCTACGGCCGGCAGCTCCCGCGCATTTTTCCATGCCCGGTAAGCCCACGAAGTCGGCACGCCAAAATCCGGTTTCAGCAACAAGAGCCTAAGCTTCGGGGCCAGTGAAGTTGGAACAACGATCTCGCCGCGTCCCCGACAAATCGCCGCCGAACGCACAAGGAAAAAAGGAACATCCGATCCAAGCTGCGCGGCGAGATCCATGAGCTCCTTTTCCTTGAGCCCGGTTTTGAACATTTCATTCAACCCGAGCAATGTGCTCGCGGCGTCACTGCTGCCACCGCCGAGACCGGCGCCATGGGGAATCTCCTTCTTCAAAGCGATCTTGAATCCGGCGTCCACCTTCGTCGCCGCGCGAAAAAGGTTGGCCGCTCGGATAACCAGGTTGTCTTCTCCCGTCGGCAACGACGGATCGTCGCAGGAAAAATCCACGCCGTTCCGGCTGCTTGTGTCCTCTTCGATCGTCAGATGATCGAACAATGAAATCGGCGCCATCAGCGTTTCGATTTCGTGAAAGCCGTCGGCGCGTCGGCCTTTGATCTCAAAGGAAAGATTGATCTTCGCGGGCGCCAAAAGCTGCATACCTTTATCTCTCCATAAAATTTCTCGGAATCACAGAATGAAGTCGCCTCCGATCGAAGCCCGGGACCGATTGATTGTAGCACTCGATTTCCCCACGCAAGCAAAGGCGCTCGCGCTTGTTTCCGTGCTCTCGGGTTCGGTTTCCATCTACAAGATCGGCCTGCAACTCTACACCGTCGCGGGTCCTGCGATTGTCCAGGCCGTGGCCGCGACGGGCGCCAAAATATTTCTCGATCTCAAGCTGCACGATATTCCGAACACGGTCGCGAAAGCAGTCACGGCCGCGGGTGAACTGGGAGTGCACATGCTCACGGTTCATCTCAGCGGTGGCAGCGCGATGCTGCGGGCGGCGGTGGAAGCGAAGCCTCCCGCGCTTTCATTGCTCGGCGTCACGGTTTTGACCAGCGCCAGTCAGGAGACGCTAGCCGAAATCGGAATCGTCTCAGAGCTGCCAGCGCAGGTCGTTCGCCTGGCCGAGCTCGGCCAAAAATGCGGCGTCGACGGATTGATCACGAGTCCACAGGAAGTCCGCGTCCTTCGCGAGCGGCTTGGTCAGGAAATGACGCTGGTCACGCCGGGCGTTCGGCCAGCGTGGGCCGCGGCGGATGACCAAAAGCGGTTTACCACGCCGAGCGAAGCGTTGAAAAGCGGCGCCGATTATCTCGTCATCGGCCGGCCGATCACCGCTCACGCCGATCCGCCGGCCGCGATGAAACGTCTTCTCGAGGAAATCGGCGGTTAACTCAACGGCATGCTCGACGAGCTGCTTCTCTACGACGATCTCGATCCGAAATCAGCCGCGCTGAATATGGCGGTGGATGAAGCGGTGCTCGAGACCACAACTTCTCCAGCGCTTCGATTCTATCGATGGCGCGGCCCCGCCCTCTCCTTCGGTTATTTCGGCGTTTATGCGGATGTCGCCGATCAGCGCGATCGACGCGAAATCGTCCGGCGTTGGACTGGAGGCGGAATCGTTCCGCACGGCGACGATCTGACTTACTCGATCGTCATTCCCGCCGCGCATCCTCTTTTCGCGCATTCGTCATTGGAGATTTATTCCAAGTTGCACGAAGCGATCCGGCGCGCGCTGCAGCAAAACGGAATCGACGCGTTGCTGGCGAATGCGGCAGCGCCGAAGCTCTCCGAAGATTGCTTTGCCAATGCGGTGCGAGCGGATGTGATCAGCGAGGGCCGAAAAATCGCGGGCGCGGCGCATCGCCGATCGCGCGCGGGCTTGTTGCACCAGGGAAGCATCCAAATGGACAACTTGCCGGGCCGGTTCAAAGAAGACTTCGCGCGGATGGTATGCGATCGGTTCGAACGGAGAACCCTTTCGCCAGATGTCATCGAACGTGCGGCTGCAATCGGCGCGGCGAAATACGGAACGCCCGAATGGTTGACGCGCCGCTGACGAAATGGCAGCCGCGCTCGCGGGAGAAGCTTGCGCTGGATTGGCGCTCCTTCTATCGTGCGCTTGTGGAAGTTTTCGCAAATTCGCCCGCGGCCTCAACCTCGCGGAATGGAGCTTTGGCGCAGGTCAGTCTCGGCGTGCGCAAAGAGCTGGATGAAGTGGAATCGCGTATCATCCAGCAGGCCGCGGAGTTCGATCCGGCGATCGAAGGTTACGTCACTTACGCGATCGGCGGCCGCGGCAAGCGGCTCCGGCCGCTCGTCGCGCTTTTGAGCGGCGGCGCCAGTGGCGGGATCACCCCCGGCCACGTGAACCTGGCGGTGATCGTGGAGTTGATTCACATCGCCACCCTGGTGCACGACGACATCATGGATGAAGCCGAACGCCGCCGCGCGCAGCCGACCGTGAACGCGCGCTGGGGAAATTCGCTCAGCGTGCTGCTCGGCGATTGTCTTTTCGCGCAGGCGCTCAATCTCTCGACTGATTTCGATAACGCGCAGATCAGCCGCGTCATCGCGCGTGCGGCGCGGGAAGTTTGTTCCGGCGAAATCATCCAGACCCAACGCCGCTTCGATCTGCACCTCGGCATTGATGATTATCTGCGGATCGTCGAAATGAAAACCGGATCGCTCTTTGCGGCGGCGGCTGAGCTCGGGGCCGTGCTCAATGGAGCAGATGCCGAGGCCACTCGAGCGCTCAAGGATTTCGGACGGAAAATCGGCGCGGCGTATCAAATCTACGACGATTGCCTTGATATCGCCGGCAGCGAAGCCGACATCGGCAAAACTCTCGGGACCGATTTGCGCAAAGGCAAAATGACGTTGCCCGTTCTGCTGCTGCTCGGCTCGGCGCCGGCCGAGGAACGTGAGCGCTATTGCGAGCTGATCCTCAATGAAAAATCGGCGGCGATTACCGATCTCCTCAGAATGGATGCGCCGAATGGTGCGTTGAAGAGCGCGGTCGATACCGGAGAAGAATCGGTGCGCGATGCCCAGTCAGAATTGGATGCGCTTCCATCGAACCGCTACACCGATTACCTTCTTCAGTTGGGCGACGCGCTTCGAGAAATGCTCGATCAATTTCGTGTCTGATGGATGGGACGGCGCCCGTCCCTCCAGGGCGTCTTTCGAATGGCCCAGATAACGATTCGCGAAATGCCGCAGGACGAGCGGCCGCGGGAGAAGTTGCTCGCGCGCGGAGCCGCCGCGCTCACCGATCCGGAATTGCTGGCGATCCTGCTCCGAACTGGTTTGCCGGGCGCGAACGCGGTCGAGGTAGCGCGCCAGCTCTTAAAACGATTTGGTTCTCTCTCCGACCTCAGCCGCTGCACCGTCAAAGAAATCGTCGCGATTCCCGGAATCGGAGAAGCGAAAGCGATCCAGCTCGCGGCTGCCTTCGGACTCGGCCAGCGTCTCGCGAGCGAGCGATTGTCCCGGCAAAAGCTCGATTCGCCCGAACTGGTGCACGACCTGGTCGCGGCAGAAATGCGGACCCTGCACAAGGAATCTTTGCGCGTCATCCTGCTCGATACGCGCTATCACTTGTTGCGAATGGAAGAGGTCTCGCTCGGCAGTGTCAACGAAAGCATCGCTCATCCGCGTGACATTTTCCGGCCCGCCGTCATTTCTTCCGCCTATGCTGTTATCGTGGTCCACAACCATCCTTCCGGCGATCCCTCCCCCAGCCAGTCCGATCACAGCCTAACGAGACGTTTAGCCGAGGCCGCCGAGCTTCTGCAGATCAAGTTGCTCGATCACATAATTATCGGCGCGCCAGCCGAAGGGCGATTGCCGTATTTTAGTTTCAAGGAAGCAGGCGTGCTGTGAAAATTCACAAGACGGCGATCGTCGATGAAGGCGCGCAACTCGGAGAGGGCGTGGAGGTCGGGCCATATTCCATCATTGGCGCCGGCGCGGTCATCGGGGAAAAGTGCGTGATCCAATCTCACGTCGTGATTGAAGGCTCGGTGAAGATGGGCGCCGGCAATTTTATCGGGCATGGCACCATCATTGGTGGCCCGCCACAGGACTTGAGTTTCGACCCGCAAACGAAAAGCGGAATCGAGATGGGAAATGAGAACGTGATCCGCGAGCATTGCACGATCCACCGCGGCAGCACCGAAGGAAGCATGACGATCCTGGGCGATCGCAATTTTCTTCTGGCCGGAGCGCATGTCGGACACGACGCGAGGGTCGGCAACGGGGTGGTGATGGCGAACGATTCCCTGCTGGGTGGGCATGTTCGAATCGATGACGGCGCGTTCCTCGGCGGCGGCTCGATGTTTCATCAGCACACGCGGGTTGGGCGTCTGGCAATGGCGCAAGGTCGAACCGCGAGGAGCGTTCCGCCGTTTGTCACCGCGGTTGCGAATTTTGCCTTGGGAATCAATTCCGTGGGCCTGCGTCGGGCGGGAATCGGCGCGGCGGAGCGGGCCGACATCAAGCGGGCGTTCAAACTTCTTTATCGCAGCGGCCTCAATACGAAGCAGGCGCTCGAAAAAGCGAAGGAAATGCAATTCGAACTGCCGGCGCGCGAGTTGTTCGACTTCGTCGCCCACCCCGGTGCGCGCGGGTTCGTCGCTTATCGGTCCGGCCTCGAGAGCGACGAATAATCGAGCGCCAGGAACGCGAGCATCCGTCCAGTCCGGCCTTTTTCGGCGCGATAGGAATAGTAGCGCGTCAGATCGCAAGCGGTGCAGACGCCAGAATCATGCACATGATTAACCCCGAGATCGCGGCATTGGCGTGCGATCTCGGCCGCGAAATCGATTTCGTAATGCGGCGGACGAATGCATGGGCTCAGTTGCACAACGAGATCGGAAGCGCGCGAACTGAAATGTTCGCCCATCGATCTGATGGCGTTCGTCACGATGCCGAGTTCGGTTCCCTTCTTGCCCGAATGCACCAAGCCGATCGCATGGTGAACGGGATCGACAAGATAGACGGCGCAGCAATCGGCAACGTAAATGCCAAGGCAAACGCTGGGCTGATTTGAGATCAGCCCGTCGCAACCGGTGAAACATTCGTCGCGTTGCGTGGCGCTATCGACAACGGCGACCCGGTTTCCGTGGATCTGTTGCGCGGTAACGAACGCTCGACCGCCGGCCCCATGCGCCTCGCGCACTTCGCGATGAACGGCCTCAAGTTTGGCCCGCGTCTCCGCCTTATCGTGGGTAACTTCGACGCCCGGCACGCGGGTGGTGAAACCGTGGACGACGTCCCTCAGCGCGCCGAGCGCCGGGAATTGCTCAGCCGGGAGCCGACCTGCGCTCACTTGGCGGATCGCGTGGTGCGAGTCGTCGTCGTGCGCGTTTGCACCGGCGTGCGGATGCCGGCGTGGTTCAACTCCAGCGGACCTGGCTTGGGGGCGGGCGTGGGACGGGCATCGGTCTTGAGTTTCTGCCGCGTCCTCGGCTCGTCGAGTTCGTTCGAAAAGGTGACTTCGGTGGCGGTGACGCGATCGAATTCCGCCAGAGCCGTGCTGTAATTGTAGAGCGCCTGCAATCGGTTCGATTGCGCCTGCGTCACTTGCACCCGCGAATCCAAAACTTCCAACTGCGTGCCGGCGCCTGCGCTCAAGCGCGCGCTCGCCAGCCGCAACGCTTCCTCAGCTTGCCCGACACTTTGTTCCGTCGCCTTAACGAGCTCGGCGCTTTGCTTCAAACTCGAATCCTGTTGTTGCACCTCGAGCTCGACCTGGCGGCCGGAATCATCGAGCGTGATTTTGGATTCCTCGAGAATCGCCCGCGCCTGTTTCACCTGTCCGTAGGTCGATCCCCAATCCCAGATCGCCCAGCTTCCGGTCGCACCAAAAATATAGCCGGTACTGACATCGCGGGGGTTGTCGCTAAAGGCGGAACTGCGGGCCTCCGTTCCGCCAGACGCACTGATCTGCGGAAAATACCCGGAGCGCGCAACTCGAACCTGTTCCGCATTACTGAGGACGATCGCCTTCTGTTGTTTAAGGAAAGGCCGGCGCTCCTTGGCCAGCGCGACCGCCTCCACCAGCGGCATGCGCCGTGGATGATATTGCAATTCGCCGACCGCTTCCAACGGCGCCGCGTCGCCGCGATTTGGATCGAAGTCGAGCCCGAGCGTTTTCGCGAGCTGGAGCTGCGAGATCCGATAATTATTCTGCGCTCCGATCAGGAGCGGATACTGGTTCGACAAGGCGACCTGCGCCTGGAGCACGTTGAAACGCGGGACGGTGCCGGCTTCGAAGCGGTTTTGCTGATCCTGCAGCTGACTGTTGAGAAGGCTGACCGATTGTTCCTGAACCCCGATCAGGGCGCGGTCCAGGAGCACGAGATAAAATTGCTGACGCACCGTGGAGACGACCAGGTCGATCGCATTTCGAAACGCGTAGTAGCTGCTGTCGCGCGTGAAGTCCGCCGCGCGAATCTGGGAAATGATGCGGCCCCCGGCGAAAATTACCTGAGTCGCCTGGATGCGCACGTTATAGGAACGCTCGACGCCATTGAAACTATTGATGGTCGTCGAACTTCCGCCGACAGGCGTGGCGCTCGGCGTGGGGGTCGGCGTGCTTGCTGCCTCGCTCGGACCCCCGTGATTTACTTGCAGGTGGGGATCCACATCCTGAAAGGTCCCAGTCATGTTGACTTGCGGCAGGATTTCCGCGCGCATCTGAATGTAGAGGCCCTTCGTCCGCTCGATTTCCTGTCGGGCAATTTGAATCGAGGGATTTTGCCGGAGCGCCGTCAGAATCGCCTGCTCGAGAGTAAAACGCGGGACGGCGGAACGCCTGGAGGAGTTGGTTTCAACGATGGTATCCGTTCCCGCGAAGAGCAGATACGGCGGAAGCAGGAGCGCGAGGATCGTGACAACGAGCAAGAAGGACGAGAAAACTTTTCGCATGGAAAGAAAACGGAAGAATGACTGTAACAGATGGTGATCGGCGAAGAATCGAAGAGATCTTAGCTTTGGCGCTGAGTGCTATGCAAGCTGTGTGCCGCGTCCTCTGTTTGTAACTTAAACCGCTCTCGAATAGCTGTTTAAAATATTCAGGTTAATTGTTTGCCCGTCTGATTATTCCCGCGTTCGGGATCAGCGCGTTCCATTTTCGAAACGCCGGGACGTGAGCAGATCGCGACGCGACTTGCTGCGCAGCGGCGGATCGTCGTTGGTCTGGCAGTAATCGTGAATCTTGGTGTAGATCTGGAGCCAGGCTTTTTGCTCACCGGGTGTGAGGTGGGCCATGACTTTCATTAAATTGCCCACCATTTCTTCGCGAATGCGCCGGACCAGTGCCGTGCCTTTTTCGGTGATGCAAACCATGACCTTACGCCGGTCCTCGCGCGCGCTCGAACGCACCACGTAATCGAGATTTTCCAACCGCGCGACCAACCCGCTCGCCGCCGCAGTGGTGTGGCCCATTTTGCGCGCGATCTCCGACATGGTCAGGACCTCCTTGTGATCGAGCGCCGCCAGGAGAAAGAATTGCGGGAAGGAAACGTTGCCGGGCGCGAGCTCCTTGCAAAGATGGAGCACGAAACAACGCTGCATCTCGAGGATGATGTGGGAGAGCCGCTCGGCATCGGCGCGGAACTGGGCGGTTCCGTTGAAATTAAGTTGCGTAGCGGCCGAGGTGTTCAACGGGCATAAGCTAAAATACTCGCGGAGTGTGTCAAACGCCGGCCGCCAGAAATGGGCGATCAATCGAGCGAGAGAATGGGGACCACGCTTCCGCTTCGGAAAAGTTCGCCCGCCGGCACTCGCAGCAGCGCGTTCGCGCGGCTCAAACCGTAAAGCGCGTGCGACTCCTGCCGACCGACGACGTTGAATCTGCCGCGAACTAATTGGCCGCGGACATAATGGGGCCGATCGCTGTCGTTCTGCACTTCTTCAGTGAGGGTCGCGTTCATTGTCGGCAGCGAGAGTTCATCCAGACGTGCGCCTCGCATTCGAAGAATCGCCGGGCGCACGAAGAGAAGAAAAGTGACGAAGGCCGAAACGGGATTGCCCGGCAACCCAAAGATGGCGCAGCTGCCGGCGCGGCCGAAAAGAAATGGTTTACCCGGCTTGACCGAAACGCGCCACAGATCCGTCTTCGCGCCGATCGCGCTCAAGGCCGGTTTGACCAAATCGCGCGCACCGACCGACACACCTCCCACGACGACGAGAACGTCGCACTCAAGAGATTTGCGCAACGCCGCTTCGATGGCAGTCGCGTCATCGGGACAGCGCTCCATCTGCACGGCGCTTACCCCGGATTTTTCGAAGAGCGCCTGCAAGAGGATCGAATTGCTTTCGTAGATTTGTCCCGGCCGCAGCGATTCACCCGGCGGAACCAGCTCATCGCCCGTGATAATGAGCGCCGCCCGGACCGGGCTGCCCACTTCGATTTCCGCGAACCCCTGCGCCGCCAGCAGTGCCAGGGTTTGGGGCCGAACTCGATCGCCGATCTCCACAATTCTTTGGCCCTCGCTCAAATCCGAACCGCGCCGGCGAATGAAATCGCCGGACTCGACTTGCGTATCGACAAAGATTTGCGCGGCTTCGCGTCGTACGTCTTCCTGCATCACCACTGCGTCCGCTCCCGCCGGTATCGGCGCGCCCGTGAAGATGCGAGCCGCTTCACCCGGCGCAATAACCAGGCCGCGATCGATTCCCGCCGGTTGCTCGCCGATGACGCGCTGCGGTTTTCCGTCCGCGCAAGAACTGGCCACAACCGCATAACCGTCCATGGCGGAATTGTCGAAAACGGGAAGGGAGAGTTGCGCGGGAATATCGCGCGCGGCGAATTCTTCGCGTGCCTGTGCCAGCGGCACAACGCGTGAGGAAAGCGGCGCGACCTTGTCCAGAATGTGCGCGAGCGCGTCCTCTTCGGTGATCAAAGTTTTTCTCCGTTTGGCCGACCGGCTGCCGGCGCGGTGTGGTTGACGAGTATCCGCCAACCCCATATTCTCGCAATCTGTTGGTGAGGTGGCTGAGTGGTCGAAAGCAGCGCTTTGCTAAAGCGCCGTACTCCAAAAGGGTACCGAGGGTTCGAATCCCTCCCTCA
>JBEEHT010000030.1:0-8940 GCA_041167545.1 Verrucomicrobiota bacterium | reverse complement strand
TATTCGCAAAACATGAGAAAAATCCCTGTCACAGATTCCACGGACGAAGACCCAGCGCCGCCCGCGGCAGAGCGGACATCGAAAACAGTCGGCGCTGATCAAGCGGAGGACGATTCGACCGAAGCACTGCAGGCGGACTTGAACCGCTTCCGCGATCTCGCGCTTCGAAGCCAGGCTGATTTCGAGAACTACAAGAAGCGATGTACGCGCGAGAAAGAGGAAGCAATCAAGTACGCCAACAGCGCGCTCCTCGAAAAACTGATCGCGATTATCGATAACTTCGAGCTCGGTCTGGAGGCGGCGCGGGCGGAGGGCGAGAACTCGGCGGTGTTTTCCGGCATGAGCATGGTCTTGAAACAATTGATGGATTTTCTGACCGAGCACGGCTTGCAGGCGATCGATGCCACAGGGCAAAAGTTCGATCCGAATTTGCACGAAGCGATCGCGCACGAGCCGAGCGGCCAATTTCCGGAAGGCGTCGTGCTCCGGCAGACCCGTCGCGGGTACCGCATGCGGGACCGGCTCCTGCGGCCTTCCAGCGTCGTCGTTTCGAGCGGGCCGGCATAGGTCGCATACGACCTATTCGACCTATTACCCGATGCCGACAGAAAAGCGCGATTACTACGAAGTCCTGACCGTCGAGCGCACCGCGACCGAAGAGGAAGTGAAGCGCGCTTATCGCAAGCTCGCGGTAAAATTTCATCCGGACAAAAACCCGGACGATCCTCACGCCGAGGAAAAATTCAAAGAACTCGGCGAGGCCTACGACGTCTTGATGGATGCCGACAAGCGGGCGGCCTACGACCGCTTCGGCCACGCCGCTTTTGCCCAGGGCACCGCCGGACGCGGCGGTGGATTTCACGATCCGTTCGATATTTTCCGCGAAGTTTTCGGCGGGGGTGGCGGCGCGGGCGGGATCTTCGAATCGTTTTTCGGCGGTGGCGCGAGTGCGGACCGCGAAGGGCGGCAGCGCGGATCGGATCTGCGTTACGACATGCAGATCAGTCTCGAGGAAGCCGCCTCGGGCGTGGAGAAGGAGATCGAGGTTCGCAAGCTCGATACCTGCACGAAATGCAGCGGCAAAGGCGCCGAACCCGGCTCGCGCACCATCAATTGTCCCACCTGCGGGGGCCGCGGCCAGGTCATCAGCTCGCGCGGATTTTTTCAGGTCTCGCAGACCTGCCCACGCTGCCGCGGCGTCGGCCAGATCATCGAAAAGCCATGCAAAGCCTGCGCGGGCGAAGGGCGGGTCGAGAACACGAGCCGGATCAAATTGAAAATCCCGGCGGGGATCGCGGATGGATCGCGACTGCGAACCACCGGCAATGGCGAAGCGGGAATCCGTGGCGGAACGCCGGGCGATCTTTACGTCGTCATTCATATCAAGGAGCACCCGATCTTTCAGCGCGAAGACGACAATCTTTATTGCGAAGTGCCGATCTCATTCACGGTCGCGGCGCTCGGCGGCGAAATCGCGGTGCCGACGCTGGAAGGCAAAGCGAATCTGAAAGTGCCCGCGGGAACTCAAAGCGGCCAGGTCTTCAAATTACGCGGCAAAGGCGTCGTCAACGTGAATGCGCGGGACCGCGGCGATCTCATGGCACGCCTCCTCGTGGAAGTGCCGACGCGGCTCAACAGCGACCAACGGCAGAAGCTCGAAGAATTTTCCGCGCTCTGCGGCGAGGAGAATACACCGCTCCACAAGAGCTTCTTCGATCGCGCCAAGGAATTTTTCCGTTAGGTGATCGACGGAGGAAGAAAATGCATCGGTTTTATCTCCCGCCGGAGAAGTGGCATCCCGACGCGCTGGTTTTAACAGATCCCGAAGCGCACCATTGCCGTAACGTGCTGCGTCTCGGACGCGGTGACAAAATCGTGATCTTCGATGGGCGCGGCCGCGAGCTGACCGCAGAGATCGTTTCGAACGAAGCGGCCGAAACATCCCTGAGGAAACTCCATGAAGCGAAAACGCCGCCGCTGCGTTGTCGCATTACGCTCGGTCAGGCCATCCCGAAAGGGAAGAACATGGACTTGATTGTGCAGAAGGCGGTCGAGATTGGCGCGGCCGAGATCGCACCGATTTTATCCGACCGGACGGTGGTGCGGCTCGATGAAGAAAGCGCCGCCTCGAAGCAGGCGAAATGGCAGACTGTCGCGATCGAAGCGGCGAAGCAATGCGGGCAAAACTGGTTGCCCCTGGTGCAGCCGCCCCGTTCTCTCGCGCAATTCTTCCAGGAGCACCATCGTTTCGATCTTCAATTGATCGGGTCGCTGCAATTGGATGCGGTGCATCTCAAAAAAATCCTCGCCGAATATTCCGCGGAACATGGCGATCGTCCGACTAGTGTCCTTATGCTGGTCGGTCCCGAAGGGGATTTCACGCCGGCCGAACTGTCCCTGGCGCGGAGCCAAGGCTGCCGGCCAATTACGCTGGGACCGATCGTTCTGCGAGTTGAGACTGCGGCGATCTATTGCCTGAGCATTCTCTCCTACGAGTTGCTGGTGTAGTGCTGGAGCCGGCACGCCCTCGTGCCGGAGAGAGAAACCTTACCTGCGCACGGCCCACGGCCTGAGGGCAGGCCGTCTCCATTATTTCCGAACGTAGCTCACCCGCCAGATCGTCTTGTTCCCATCTTCGCTGAAGAGAAGGCTGCCGTCTTTCGCGACGGAAATGCCGACCGGCCGGCCCCAAACATTTCCTTCCGGCGTCACGAACCCGGTGACGAAATCTTCGTAATCACCGCGCGCTTTTCCCGTCGCCTTGTCGATAGGCACGCGGACGACTTTGTAACCAGTCCGGCGCGCGCGGTTCCACGAGCCGTGAAACGCCGCGAAAATGTCGCCCTTGTATTCCGCCGGAAATTGCGCGCCGTCATAAAAACAAAGACTCAGCGTCGCCGAATGACTTTGCACGAGCACATCCGGCACGAGAACTTTGTCAGCCAACTCCGCGTGGGCTCCTTTGTGCCGCGGGTCCTGATGATTTCCGATATAGAACCAGGGCCAGCCGTAGAAGCCGCCCGGAAGAACTCGGCTGATGTAATCCGGCACGAGATCCTCGCCCAGTTCGTCGCGCTCGTTCGTGCTCATCCAAAGCTCGTTCGTCCCGGGACGGACCGCGATGCCGACGGCATTGCGAATTCCCCATGCGAAAACATTTCGGCCGGTGCCGTCGGGGTTGAACTCGAAGATGCGCGCCCGATCCGCCTCCATCGCGTTATCGGAAACGTTCGAGAACGAACCGATCGACACGTACATCTTTTTGCCATCCGGGGAAAACACGATGTCGCGCGTCCAATGCCCGCCGCCGGGAAGCAATCCGCCGCCGGAAAGTTCGGCATTGAGTTTCTCGACCGGCCCGCGTGCCTTCAGATCGCCGTTGCGGTACGGGAATCGCACCACGCCATCCGTGTTGGCGACGTAAAGGAATTGGGGATCCGGCCCGGGCGGATAAAAGGCGATTCCGAACGGGTCTTTCATGCCTTCGTTTGCAAATGTTTCCGTGACCTCCGGTTTTCCGTCGCCATCGGCATCGCGCAAAACCTTGATCGCATCCGACCGGCTTTCGGTAACGAAGATGTCGCCGTTCGGCGCCATCAGGAGGAAGCGGGGATAGGTAAAGCCGCTGGCATATTCTTCGATCTTGAAACCCTCCGGCACGCGAGGTTGCGCCCCGGCTGGCCTGCGGACGACGCGTGGACTATTGTTGGCTGACTCCGTTGCATACGGAGCCGGCAGGTCTTCCACCGTAATCTTGTGCCGGACGCCCGGCGCATCCTGCGTCCAATCCGCCGTGACCGCAGCGTTGCCGGTCAGTGATTTTTTCTCCGCGCCCTCGCTGCTTTGGTCAAACGCGAGCGCAGCGATGCAGAGAGCGATCAGATATCTCATTGCTCAATAAATATAGGGCTCGGAAAGCTCAAAGGCGTTGCGCAGCAATTCCAGGCGCGGCTCGGCCTCTTTCGCGAGAATCACTTCCACGACATCGAAGCGAAACAAGATGTCGGGGTCGTCCAGTAACCGCAGCCAGGCCAGGCCACCGCGGGAAATTCGCTTTTGCTTGTCGCGATTAACCGCATCGAAAGGCCGGCCGAAATCCTCTCGCGTCCGCGTTTTTACTTCGACGAAAACGAGCGTGTCGCGCTCGCGGCAAACGATATCGATCTCGCCGCCGCTGCGGCCGCGAAAATTACGATACAGGATTTTGTAACCGTTCCTCCGCAGAAACCGGCACGCTAGTTTCTCCCCCCGAACCCCAAGCCGAAGATGCGCGGGGCGCGAAGGCGAAAACCGGCTGCGCCACCGGTTCGAAAGATCGGCGATGAATCGGACAAGGCCCGTGTTCATGCAATTTAATCAGGTGAAGTTCTGTGCCGTAGCCTTTGTGCTGGCTGAAGCAATACTCGGGAAAACGGGCGCAGAAGTCCCGCATAATCGTGTCGCGCGTGACTTTCGCGATCACGCTCGCGGCCGCGATGCTGAGACTGTAGCAATCGCCATCGATGATCGCCGTCTGCGGCAATGGAAAGGGAAAAACGGGGAGGCCATCGATGAGGACGTGCTCAGGCTGCAGGGCGAGCGTAGCGAGCGCCGCGCGCATCGCCTTGTGGGTGGCCCGCAGAATATTGATCGCGTCGATCTCGATCGAATCGACGATCCCGACGGCCCAAACGATCGCGCTGTTCGCGATCAGATCGTGATAAATCTCTTCGCGTTTTTCCGGCAGCAGTTGCTTGGAGTCGTTCAGACGCCGGTGCCGGAATTTTTCCGGAAGAATAACCGCAGCTGCTACGACTGGACCGGCAAGCGCGCCGCGACCGGCTTCATCCACGCCCGCAATGGTCGAGATGCCGAGGCCGCGCAGCCTGCGTTCATGCCGGAAACCACAGCGACGATACATTGGGGGAAACTACTGAAACGCTGAAAAACTGAAATGCTGAAATTATTTCAGCTTTTCCGCGTTTCAGTTTTTCAGTGTTTTACTCCCGCACCGCGGTCGCTTCCTTGCCCTTGCGGGTGCGCAGGTAATTGAGCTTCGCCCGGCGGGCGCGCCCGACCTTTTCCACTTCCACCTTCGCGATGCGCGGAGAATGGATTGGGAACACGCGCTCGACGCCTTCGCCGTAGGAAATCCGGCGGACGGTAAAGGTCTCGTTGAGGCCGCGGCCTTTGCGGCCGATCACGATCCCGGCAAAAATCTGGATGCGTTCCTTGTCGCCCTCGACCACCCGCGTATGCACGCGCACGCCGTCACCGACCTTGAAGTCGGTTACGTCCGTCTTGAATTGTTCCTTTTCGATTGCGTCGATAATGCTGCTCATACGGCTCCTTTTGCTCCCGCTCGGCGGGCGTTCATCTTCAATCCAGTAGGCCCGAAAAGCAAAAGGAAAGATCGATTACGAACGCAGAGTCGGTCGGTTGTGCTTTAACGCCCGGTCGCTATAATCCGCGAAAGCTGCGCCCGTAGCTCAACTGGATAGAGTGACAGCCTCCGAAGCTGTAGGTTGCGCGTTCGAGCCGCGCCGGGCGCATTTCCCCTTAGGCCAAGGCTTCGAGCCGCCCGAGCAAATCTTTCTTGCTCGTCATCCCGATGATCTGGTCGCGCAGCTGCCCGTTTTTGAAGAAGAGCAGCGCAGGGATCGCGCGCACGTTGTACTTCATCGAGAGGTTTTGATTCTCGTCCACGTTCACTTTCGCGATCTTGACGGACCCGGCTTTTTCCTTCGCGATTTCGTCCAGGAGCGGCGCGATCATTTTGCATGGGCCGCACCATTCGGCCCAGAAATCGACCAGCACCGGCTGGGTGCTTTGCGTTACTTCCTTTTCAAAATTCGAATCGTCCAAGGTAACGGTAGCGGAGTTTTCCATGAGCTAAGATACGACGTAATTCCAAATTTGAATCAGAAAAATTAGGGCGGAAATGCCGAGGAGCGTCCAGCAAAACGAGCGTGGGATCAATTCAAAGCGATCGAGCGGCCTGGAGGTCACGACGACCGGCGCCGGCTGGATGGTCGTGGCAGGGCGAACCAGCAACGGCTGCGTTTTCGTCATGTTAACCGAAGGCCCGGTAGCAGCGGGCCGCGGCAGGATGCGGATTCGCGCGGTTTCTTTTTTCGGGCCGGGTTGGAGTGAGGATGCGGATTGAATTACGGGCCCATTTCCGTTCCCGTCTCTCGATAGGGTCGTGGCAGGCGTGGCCATTGACGAGTCCGGAGTTGCCACCGGCCCGGCCGGTTTTGGCAGAGGTTGCAAAAGGGGTGAGGAGGTGGAAATCGACGGCGGCGAGAGGGGTGGCCGCCGCAATGAGATCACCGGCGGTTCCGGAGTCGAGGCGGCGGCCGAAGGCGAGGAGGTAAACGTCGGCGGGCTGCGGCGCACCGGCGCGGGCGGCGTGCGAGAAGGGAGAACAATCCGTGTGGTGTCCCGCTTCGGAGCGTTTTGCGAGGCCGATGCCTGGTCAGCTTTCGGCGGCAGCGCGATACGGACAGTTTCCTTTTTGGGTTCAGCCATAAGCAGTGCCTATTGCACCGTTAAGGTCGCATAAAACTCCGCCGGCTGTCACTTGCTAACTTCTCCGTCGCTCGTTTTTTCCCGCCAGGCTTCGCCTCGTCGCGTATCCCACGCTTCGCACAGCGAAGCGGCTACAGGTTTGCGACTGAACGGTTCATGCGAGCAAATCGTAGCCGCGGCTGCCGGTGATGCGCCGCTTCGTGAATTCGCCGACGGTTGCCGGTTCGGAAAGAATAACCCGCGCATCCACATCCGGCGCGTCGCCTTCGGTCCGGGCGACGAGCGGTTGATCCACGAGCAAACGCATTTCGCATCCGACCTTTTCCTGCGCCATCTCGCGCGCGATGCGTTGCTGCACGGTCATGGCGCGGCGATAACGTTCGTTCTTTATTTTCGCCGGAATTTGCTCCGCCATTTTCGCGGCGCGCGAACCATCCTCCTGCGAATATTTGAAAACACCCAGCCGTTCGAAACGCGTTCGTTCGATGAACTCCAGGAGGGATTCGAAAGCATGCTCCGTTTCTCCCGGAAACCCGACGATGAATGTCGTGCGCAAGGCCACGCCAGGAATTCCCGCGCGCAAATTTCCGATCAGCTCTTCGATATGCACGCGGCTGGTCTCGCGTCGCATCCGGCCGAGCATTTCTTCGTCGATATGTTGAAGCGGCATGTCGATGTAGCGCGCGACCTTGTCGCAGGCCGCGATCGTTTCGATCAGCTCGGCGCTCCAATGCGCCGGGTGCGTGTAAAGCAGGCGCACCCAAAAATCGCCGTCGATCGTTTGGATATCGCGCAGGAGCGCGGTGAGCGTCGGGCCGCGCGACGAATCGACCGGCTGGCGCGGTCCCGCTTTTTTCTCCCACAAATCCATCCCGTAATACGTCGTATCCTGGCTGATCAGGTTGATCTCCTTCACGCCTTCCGCCACGAGCGCGCGAATCTCCGACACGACCGATCCCGGCGGCCGGCTGCGGTGCCGTCCGCGCATCTGCGGAATGACGCAAAAACTGCACGGATGGTTGCAGCCTTCCGCGATCTTCAGGTAAGCGGTGTGCGCAGGCGTCAGGCGAAACCGGGGCGTATCGTAATTCGGAATGTAAGTTGGCCGTTCGGTGACGAAGCTGTAACCGCGGTCGCTCTCGCTGCTCAGAACCCGCTGCGCAATTGCGCCCAGTTCGCTCACCTGGTCCAATCCGACGAACGCATCCACTTCCGGCAGCGACTCGCGCAGTTCTTTCGAAAAACGCTGCGACATGCATCCGCTCACGATCAGTTTTTGGCCCGGCTTCTTCCCCAGCCCGCGCTGCTGATGCGCTTCCAGAATCGCGTCGATCGATTCTTCCTTCGCCGAATCGATAAACGCGCAGGTGTTCACTACGAGCACATCGGCTTCGTCAGCGCTGGAGGTGATTTCCATCCCATGTTGCAAGACGCTCCCGAGCATGATCTCGGCATCGACGAGATTCTTCGCGCAGCCCAGGCTGATCATGCCGACCTTCGGCCTGGCTTTCTCCTGGAGCGGCAGTCTATGACCGCCGGCGAATTCGGTTTTCACAAATTACCTCGGGCGAGTCGTGGGACTCGGACTCGCGATCGGGCTCGGACTGCGGCGCGGCGATTTTCGCGGCGAAGTAGTCGGCCGCGGCGTGGGCGTCGGCACTTTGGCGGAGTCTTCCGGATGGACCGGCTCCGCCCGGCGGACTTCGGGCTCGGAAGGTGAAGCGGCGGTGGTCGGCACGAATGGGGTCACAGCCGGCGAAACGGTTGGCGTCGGGGAGACGATCGCCTCGGGTGTCGTTGTCGTAGGCGGTGGTGTGGCGCCCTCTGTGGGCAAAGCGCGCGGCGCGATTATCTTGTCCGACGCGGTCGCGCTCGCCATGGGTGACGTGCCGGGTGTTGGGGTCGGTCTCGGTTTGAGCCGCTGGATATCGAGAATCCATTTCATCGCGGTGAACCCAACGATGAGAACGACAACGCCGATCACGAACGGCAGGAGCGACCCGCGGTTGCCGCCGCTGCTTTGCCGCCGAACTACCACCGGCCGCGTCGGCGCCGGCGCGGGATTATCCTGCAAATAAGCGTAACCGTCAGTCGTGACCTGGTCCGACGTTTCAAACGCTTCCGTGTACGGGCTCACATCCACGTCCAGAAATTTCCCGTAGATGAGCAGGAACCCCTTGGCATAAGCGAGACTGGCGAACTGCGAAAAATCCTCGTTCTCGATTTCTTCGAGTCGGCCCGGCCGGATCTTCGTCAGGCGTCCAGCTTCTTCGAGAGTCAGGTTCCGCGCGAGGCGCGCGTCTTTAAGTTTTTTGCCAAGGCCTTCCATGAAATTCGTTCGTTGCGTCGCCCGGTTACACCGTGGCGTCGAGGTCGACGAGAATCTCGCGCGGCTTCGCGCCTTCGCCGGGCCCCAATATGCCGCGCTGC
>JBEEHT010000029.1:0-10430 GCA_041167545.1 Verrucomicrobiota bacterium | reverse complement strand
GCCGAGATGCTCGTGCGGCTCGGTAGCGTTGCTGAGTACTGAACGTCCCCAAGTGTTGCCTGCAAGCTGCCGGCAACTGCAGGCTGGCAGCCTGCGCTCCCCAGAATTGGAATCTCGTTTCTTGACTAGCGACGCGCGGCCACCAAAGCTGCCGCTCTCATGCGAAGCTTTGGCGGATTCAAATCCAAAGGCAGTCTGGTTTATGGCGAAGTCCGGGGCGATGCTGTTCACATCCTTGCGAAACCGTACTGGCTTGGCATCGAATTCACCGGTGAGATCATTCCGCTCGGCGAACTGCAAATCCATCTGCCCGTCGCGCCAAGCAAGCTGATGGCGGTCGGCTTAAATTACGCCGATCACATCGCCGAGATGAAACGCACGCCGCTCGGCACTCCCTTGATCTGGTTCAAGGCGCCCACTTCGCTCCTCCCGCACGGCGGCGTGATCGAAATCGCGTTTCCGGAACATCAAACCGATTTCGAAGTGGAACTCGGCATTGTCATCGGCGCGGTGGCGAAAAATGTTTCAGTAGAGCGCGCCGCCGATCATATTTTCGGTTACACGATTGGCGAAGATATCAGCGACCGCGACCTGCAAAAATCCGAGAAACAATTCGCCCGCGCCAAATCGTTCGACACTTACACGCCGGTCGGTCCGTTCGTTTACAGCGGCGTGGAAGTCGGCGATCTGCCGATTACGCTCCGGCAAAATGGCGAGGTGAAACAGGAGGCGCGCACGAGCCAGATGATTTATTCCGTCGCCGAGATTGTTTCCTTCGCCAGCCAGGCCCTGACGCTCCTGCCGGGCGATCTTATCTTGACCGGCACGCCGTCGGGAGTCGGTCCGATTCGGGAAGGCGACGAGCTGGAAGCCCGGATCGGGGATTGGCCGGCGTTGCGAAATTCGGTCGTGCGACCACCAGCCGCAGAAAAATAAACCTTCCCTCACGCAATTTCCTGACCCTAAGCTACATCCCACAACGGCGGATGATGCGAAATACAGATGTGGTTCCGCCACGATCCGAACCGTCCCAAAAGACAAATGTGAAAGTTTTGCTCGACTCGCACTGATTTCATTGAGGATAAATAACAGACATCCTCGATCGGAATTTCGAGCCGGGAGAAACTCTCCAATCAACCTATGAAAACACTGCTAATCGCCAGCCTCTGCTCCATCACTCTCGCGCTGACTTCGTTCGGCCAACCGCCGCCGCCACCGACGTCGCCAGTCAATCGTCCACCCGGCGGACCTCCCGCCACTAGTCCCGCCGCGAATGCACCGATAGCTCCGGCGACTTCTCCAGCAATGCCGGCAACGTCGCCCGCGATCACGACGACAAGTCCGGCCGCGGTCGCTCCTGCCACCGCTGCTCCCGGCATCTCGCCGGTTGCCGGCACGACACCAGCCACGACAGCGACGTCGCCCGCAACAACGGCTACAACTACGACCGGCGCTTCTCCATCTCCGAGTGGATCACCAAGCGCGAAGGCGGCGGTCCCGGAGACAGAGATGGATAAGAATTTCTTCGTTCGTAACTTCAAGGCGGGTGGCCCGATCATGTGGCCGATTCTGGCGGTATCCATCACCGCTCTGGCGGTTGTGCTCGAGCGCATTTTCTGGTGGCTCGGCCGCTGGATGCGCCGCGATCCAAAACGCATCGAGAAGGTCTTCACCGCCATCGAAGTGGGCGACGTGGCGGAAGCTTCACGGCTTTCCCGCGATTCGCGCGATCCGGTCCTGCGTATGATGTGGAACGGCTTGAACCACCAACACGCCTCGCTCCAGGGCGCGCTCCAAGTCGCCGCCGGGATCGAGATCAAACGCGCCGGACGGTTCCTCGTCGTCATGGATACGCTGGTCACTCTCGCTCCGCTGCTCGGTCTTTTGGGCACGATCACTGGTCTGATGAAGTCCTTCGCCTCTCTCGGCAATGAAGAAATCGCGATCGTATCGGTTACGGGCGGCATAGCGGAAGCACTCATCGCCACGGCGTGCGGTCTCGGCATCGCGATTTTCGCGCTGGTTCCGTTTAACTTTTTCACGTCTCGCGTGTCTAACTTAGAGTTCGAATTGCAGACGGCCGCAACGAACCTGGAAGTTATGTTGGAAGCTCAAAACAAAGCGGCGCACGCGCACACCGGCGTGGAGATCCCGGGAACAACTCCAAGCTCGGCGACAAGCTCATCGATTTAAGGTTTTGTCATGAACGTCTCCTCACCCATTCCGCACAAGAAGGCACGGATCGAGATCATCCCGTTGATCGACATCATGTTCTTTCTCCTTGCGAGTTTCATGATGGTGAGCCTCAGCCAAGTCACGATGAAAGGCATGAAAGTGAATCTGCCCATCGGTTCGTCCGGCGAGACCCAGTCAAAGAAGGATTATGTTAGCCTCTCGGTGGACAAGGACGGCATCTATTACTTCGACAAAGAGAAGATTCCACTTGAGGAAATACTCCCGCGTTTGCTGAAAGTTCACTCAACAAATCCAGACGCGAAGATTTTCATTCGCGGAGACAGAGATGCGGTTCATGGCAATGTAACGCGCATGCTTGATCAGATCCGCTCATCCGGCTTCACGAAGCTCTCGTTTGAAATCAAGAGCCGGGCTGGAATGGGCGTTGGACCCGGAAGATAATCTAAGCCATGACTGGACCACTCCTCTACCGGCCCCCGCCCCGATGGCAGGCTTGGGCAGCCATTGGGGGCGCGTTAGCCGTTCACTTCGCCGCAGTCGCGATAGCCGCCATTCATCCCAAAGAACATATAGTAGATTTGTCCGACATCCCCGAGGCAACCGTGGAAATGTCGATTGAACAGCAACCCGAGCCGCCCCAACCGACCCCTCCGCCGGAGGAAGAGCCACCGCCACCACCGCCGCCGGAAGCCATCCCCGAGGAGAAGCCAGAGTTTGTAGAGGAAAAGCCGACACCTCCGCCTAAGCGACCGCCGAGCAACCAACCGGTCGCGCCCATTGCAAAACCGAAACCCGTGGGACCGGTCGGCCCGATGTCGATGTCTTCGGCAAAGGCCGTGGCCATCAGCGCGCCACGTCCGGAATATCCTTATGAAGCGCGTCGCTCGAAAGTCACTGGCAGCGGAGTCTGCGTAATGTCTATCGATACCGGCAGCGGTGCGGTGACGAGTGCCGAGATGGCCCAAAGCACAGGCAGTCCGATCTTGGATAACGCAGCGACGAGCGCATTTCGCCGGTGGCGCTTCAAACCTGGCACCGTCTCAAAAGTCCGCACGCCCATTACCTTCACAATGAGCGGAGCTCAGTACTAAAGGGAGCACGAGCCATGAGAATGCGATCGCCCATCCCGAAAAAGCACGCACGGATCGAGATCATTCCATTGATCGACATCATGTTCTTCCTGCTCGCCAGCTTCATGATGGTCAGCCTGAGCCAGACCCACATGAAGGGGATTCGTGTCAATCTGCCGAGCGCTAATTCGCCTCCGCCGCCCGTGAACCAGCCCAAAGATTACATCTCCATTCGCGTGACCGAAGGCGGACTGGTCTATTTCGACAATGCGCCCGTGCTCGATTCCGACGTTCTTCCGAAGCTCTATCAACTTCACGAAGCCAACAAGGACGTGAAGGTGTCGCTTAGCGCCGAAACGCTCGCCATGCACGGAGATGTAATCACGCTCCTCGATAGGATCCGGTTGGCCGGCATCACCAAGATCGGTTACCAAATCAAGGCAGCATCTGTCACTGGCGCCCCGGGGACAGTGCCGCCGCCTGGCGCCGTTCCTCCCCCGCCGCCCAAACCGTAGCGAGACTCCGAGGATTACGTCTCGGCGATCAACGCCGCCCGCAGCGATTCAATGGCTCGAGCCCGGTGGCTCATCTTATTTTTCTCGGCGGCCGAGAGCTCGCCGAATGTCCGATCGAATCCCCGCGGTTGGAAAACTGGATCGTAGCCAAATCCGGTAGCGCCGCGCGGGGCCGGAACGATGATTCCCTCGACTGCCCCCTCAAAAACTCCGAGCACCTTGCCGCGACGCGCGAGCGCAAGGACGCACCGGAAACGGGCCGCAGGCGAAGTGGCATCATAATTCAAAAGCGCAGCGAGAAGTTTCGCGATGTTCTCCGCATCGGTCGCGCCCTCACTCGCATAGCGCGCCGAGAAAACTCCGGGTGCGCCATTCAACGCATCTACTTCCAGACCGGAATCGTCCCCGACGACATCATCCGCAAAATGCCGTGAGGCTTCGACCGCTTTCAGGATCGCGTTCTCCTCGAAAGTCACGCCGGTTTCCTGCGTGACGGGCAGCTGCGATTCCTCCGTCAAATCGCGGACGGCAAATTCATCACCGAGAATGTCGGCGAATTCCCGGGTCTTGTGCGAGTTGCGGGTGGCGAGGAGAAGCTTTTCCACAGTCTAAATGAATCTGGAAACCAGGAATCCAGGAAGATTTTAGTTTCCTTTCATGGATTCCTGGTTTCCAGATTGATACTCCGATGAGTAGCGAGCGCCGCAAACCTTATCCATTCGATCGCCTCGAGCCGAAGTGGCAGACGATCTGGGACGAGACCCGCGCCTTTCACGCGCCGAATCCGGGCGAAGAGAAATTCGATCCGGCGCAGCCCAAGTTCTACGTGCTCGACATGTTTCCGTATCCGAGCGGCGCGGGTTTGCACGTCGGGCATCCCGAGGGCTACACCGCCACCGACATTATCGCGCGCTACAAACGTTTACTCGGTTTCAACGTCCTCCACCCGATGGGTTGGGACGCCTTCGGATTGCCCGCCGAGCAATATGCGATCAAGACCGGCCAGCATCCCGTGGTCACGACCCGCGAGAACGTCGCGAAATTCAAAACGCAACTGAAACGGATCGGGTTTTCCTACGATTGGGAACGCGAGATCAACACGACCGATCCCGGCTACTACAAATGGACGCAGTGGATCTTCCTCCAGATTTACAATTCCTGGTTTAACCCGGAGACAAAAAGAGCCGAGCCGATCTCCACTTATCGCGGCGGCGATCCTGACGATGTGCGACTCGCGTACGTAGCGCAAGTCCGGGTCAATTGGTGCCCGGAGCTCGGTACCGTGCTCGCCAACGAAGAAGTCATCGATGGCAAAAGCGAAGTCGGCGGGTTCCCCGTCGTGCGGCGTCCGATGCGGCAATGGATGCTGCGCATCACTGCCTTTGCCGATCGGCTGCTCGACGAACTCGAAGGCCTCGATTGGCCGGATTCCATCAAAGCTTTGCAACGAAACTGGATCGGCCGCAGTGAAGGCGCGGACGTGGATTTCGCTGTAGCGCAAGCTACCATCCGCGTCTTTACCACCCGGCCCGACACGCTCTACGGCGCGACTTACATGGTGCTCGCTCCTGAAAATCCGATCGTCGATCAAATCACAACGGAGAACCAACGTGAAGCGGTTGCGAACTATCGGACACAGGTCGCGTCCAAATCCGATCTCGAGCGGACAGATTTGGCCAAAGAAAAAACCGGCGTGTTCACGGGCGCGTTCGCCATCAATCCTGTAAACGACGAGCGGATCCCGATCTGGATCGCTGATTACGTGCTGATGGGTTATGGCACCGGCGCTATCATGGGCGTGCCGGCGCATGACGCGCGCGATCTCGAATTCGCGCGCAAATTCAATCTGCCCATTCGGCTGGTGGTGCAGGCGCCGGCCGATCAGGAATCACTTGGCTTCGTCGGGCTTGGCGTCGCGATCAATTCTCCCCTGCTCGATGGTTTGCCTTCGCCCAAAGCGAAACAAAAAATCACGGACTGGCTGGAAGAGCACGGAGTCGGCGCGCGCTCGATCAATTATAAGCTGCGCGACTGGCTATTTTCGCGGCAACGTTATTGGGGCGAGCCGTTCCCCGTCATCTGGCGCGATGGCAAACACGAGGCGCTTCCCGAATCGGAGCTGCCGTTGGAGCCGCCGGCGCTGGAAGATTTCAAGCCGACCGGCACGGGCGAACCGCCGCTGGCCAAGGCGAAAGATTGGATCCGGTATTCGGAAAACGCCACGCGCGAAACAAACACGATGCCGCAATGGGCGGGCTCCTGTTGGTACTACCTGCGCTTTTGTGATCCGCAGAATGACAAGCGTTTCGTCGGCGAAGAACCGGAACGCTACTGGATGGGGGGGGATAATGACGAAGCACGAATGACGAATGACGAAGGAATGACGAAGCCCGAATCACCTGCCGCTTCGTCATTCGTCATTCCTCATTCGTCATTGCGTGCGAAGCCAGGCGGCGTGGATTTGTATATTGGCGGTGTCGAGCACGCAGTCCTGCATCTGCTTTATGCGCGCTTCTGGCACAAGGTACTCTTCGATCTTGGGCATGTCTCGAAACCGGAGCCGTTCCAGCGTCTCGTGAACCAGGGCATGATCCTCGGCGAAGACGGCCGGAAAATGTCGAAGCGCTGGGGCAACGTCATCGACCCGTTAGACGTGATCGAAATCTACGGGGCGGATGCGTTCCGCTGTTACGAGATGTTCATGGGCCCTCTTGAACAAATGAAGCCGTGGAGCATGAAAGGCGTCGAAGGCGTGTCGCGGTTTCTCGCGCGCGTCTGGCGTTTGATCATGGAGGAAAACCAGGCGGGCGAATGGGTGCTCTCCGCCGCCGTTCAGGACATCGAACTGACAAAAGCTCAGCAGAAAATCACCCACGCCACCGTGAAGAAAGTGACAGCCGACATCGAGTCGCTCTCCTTCAACACCGCCATTTCCCAGATGATGATTTTCGTCAACGCTTTCACCACCGCTCCTGCGGTTCCGGTTTTGGCGATGCGAACTCTTCTGGTCTTGCTCAATCCGTTCGCGCCGCACATCACGTCGGAGCTTTGGGAACGGCTGAACCTCGGCGGCGACATCACCGCGCAGCGCTGGCCGGAGTATGATGAGCGCTTCCTGGTCGAAGACGAGATTGAGATCGTCGTGCAGGTAAATGGAAAATTGCGCGACAAGATGACGGTCGCGCTCAATGCCACCGAGGCTGAGTTGGAAGCCGCGGCGCTCGCGAATCAGAAAGTGCAAAACGCCATTGCCGGCAAACCAGTTCGCAAGGTGGTGGTCGTCCCCAAAAAGCTTGTCAATATTGTGACCGCCTAACTACACCTCTAATCATGTTCAAAGAGTTCAAGGAATTTGCGATCAAGGGAAACGCCGTGGACATGGCGGTCGGCATCATCATCGGCGCGGCGTTCGGGTCCATCATCACCTCGCTGGTGAAAGACATCGTCATGCCGCCGATCAGCCTGTTGACGGGCGGACTCGATTTCTCGAACAAGTTTATCGTCCTGCGTGACGCGCCCGGCGGTGCCGTTTTCGCCACGGCCGCCGACGCTGCGAAAGCCGGCGCCATCACCTGGAACTACGGAAATTTCATCACCCTGATCGTGAATTTCCTCATCGTGGCGTTTTGCATTTTTCTGCTGGTTCGCGCGCTCAATAACTTGAAGCGACCGAAACCCGGCTCTGTCGCCCCCGTCTCGAAAGAGTGCCCGTTCTGCTCGATGACGATTCCAGTCAAGGCAACGCGTTGTCCGCACTGCACCTCGGAGATGGCCGGGACCGCTCGCGCTTAGACTGACGCTGCTTCGTTTTCCGGCAATCGCAGAACGCGCTCGGGCGTGCAAAGCCAGACCCGGCTCGGCTCGTCGTGCGTCCACTTCGTTCCGCCGGCCCACGGAGAAAATGCCGGCATGATCCAGCAGCTCGATTGCTGGATAAACGCCGGACATTTCAGTCGCAACCCCGCGCCATCCGTCACCACTCCCGCCGGATGATGATGCCCGATGATTTGAATCCGATCCGCCGCCACCGCCGCGCAATGACCGTGATGAAAATGGAAGTTACTGGTGTCCCACGAATCCACCATTTCCACCTTGCCTTGCAGCCGCCGGTCGTGATTTCCCGCCACGACGATTGGCTCGCACAATGCCGCAATCCCTTGCAGCAGCTCGGTCGCTTCCTTCGCGGCGGTTTGATCGTGGACGAGATCGCCAAGAATAATCAGACGGGCGGGCCGGTATTCGTCGACCAATTGCAGCAACCGCTCCGAGATCGACGCCATTCCCCACATCGGCACCAGACGACCGGCGGCACGCTGGCTTAATTCATAGCCGAAATGCAGGTCGGCCACCGCAAGCCAGTTTTCTCGTTGATGAAAAAGCGCAAGCCGGCCATCGAGCAAAATTTCGTCGGCGACAAGCGCCTGGTTCGCACGCAATGCAGTCATGGAAACGGCCGGCCAAGTTATGGCTTGCGCCACTGCGCTTCAATCGGTATTGACCCGTTTTTGTCCGGAATGAAAACAATTCAGAAGTGGATGGCGCTGGCCGCTCTCGCCTGCGCCGTGGCGAGTTGTGAAGCGCCGCAATCGGCCCAGGGCCCGCAGATGCGTCCGGCCACGATCACCGGCGCGCGGCGGATCGCGAACGTTCGCACCACCGCCTACACGCACACCGAAAAAGGCGGCCGGCGCAATGCCATCGGCGTGCGCCTGTCCGGCTCCAGCGTCATGAGCGCAGCCGCGGATTGGTCACGGTTTCCGCTCGGCACTCGATTCCAAATCGTGGGAACAACCGACCGCTACGTCATCGACGATTACGGCGGCGCGTTGATTGGCACGAACACGATCGACCTCTACAAGACAAGTCGCGCCGCGATGCGGCAATGGGGCGTGCGCCACGTCGATATCGATGTCCTCGAGTGGGGCTCGAAAACGCAGAGTCTCAAAGTCCTCGAGCCCCGGAAACGGAATCGTCTCATCCGGCGAATGATCGCGGGCCTGCAAAAAACGTAAGCTGCCGGTTGCGCGGTTTGTTTTGACACGGCGCGCCGGAGCGCGAGAACTTGCGCGATGCGAATTCTGGTTGTCGGCGGCGCCGGTTACATCGGGAGCGTCTGCGCCGAATTGCTCCTCGATGAGGGCCACACGGTCGCGATTTTCGACAATCTCTCGGAAGGACATCGCCGCGCCGCCGATTCGCGCGCCGAATTTTTCGAAGGCGATCTGGCAAACCGCGAACAAATCCGATCGGCCCTGAGTGCCTTTCAACCGGAATCCGTCATGCATTTTGCGGCCAGCGCTTTGGTGGCGGAATCGATGGCCAATCCATCGAAGTATTTTCGAAACAACATCGGCAACGGCTTGAACCTGCTCGACGCCATGGTGGAGACCGGAGTTAAGCGGATCGTCTTTTCGTCCACCTGCGCCACCTTTGGCCCGCCCGAACGCGTTCCGATTGATGAGAGTGCGCCGCAGCGGCCGATCAACCCGTACGGAGAATCAAAACTCGCGTTCGAAAAAATATTGCGCTGGTTCGATGAGATCCATGGATTGCGCTTCGTCGCCCTGCGCTATTTCAACGCCGCGGGCGCTTCGGAAAACTTCGGGGAGCAACATCGCCAGGAAACCCATCTCATCCCGAATGTTCTGAAGGTCGGGCTCGGCCAACTGCCGCATGTGGAGATTTACGGTACCGACTACGAAACGCCCGACGGCACCTGCATCCGCGATTACATTCACATTCTCGATCTGGCACGCGCCCATCTCCTCGCCTTGGAGGCGCCGCGAAGTGAATTCTACAATCTCGGCACCGGCGGCGGGACAAGCGTGCGTGAGGTGATCGAGTCTTGTCGAAAAATTACCGGACATAAGATTCCGGTCGTCGAAAAACCGCGGCGCGCCGGCGATCCGCCACGCCTGATCGCAGCGTCAGAAAAAATTCAGCGCGAGCTCGGGTGGCGTCCGCAATTCCAGAATATCGACACGATCATCGAGAGCGCCTGGAAGTGGCACCAGAAATTCCCGCACGGTTACGGGGATTGATTCCCAAAAAAAAAGCACCCGCGGAAACACGTTCCGCGGGTGCTTTGAATTTTTTTCTAAGCTACTGACGGGCCGTTAGGGCTTGGTCGTAGTCGTTGTGGTGGTCGTCTTTTCGTAGTACGACACCGGCTTCTGGAGCGTGATCTTGCGAACGATCATGCGATCGCCTTCCTTCACGTAGGTGTACTTCACCGGCATGTCTGCGCGGAGAAGTTTCCAGTCAACCGTGGCGCCTTCGGAATCAACCAGGACGGTTTCCTTCGGGCTGTAGTAATACTTCACCGGCTCCGTACTCGTTTCGGTGCGGAAGGTGACGTAATCCGTCCCCGGTGTATAAGCCGTGATCGTCCCCGACCCGTCGATGGTGCTCGTCGATGTGGTGGTCGATGAGCTGCTCGTCACCGCCGGATTAGTGGTGGTGGTCGTAGTCGCTGAAGTTTGCGCGAAAGCGGTGGTGAGCGCGATTGCGCTGACGGCCCCCGCTGCCAATAATGTGATCAATCTGTTTTCTTTCATATTTGTCCTTTGCTTTGGTTAAACGGATGCTCTCCGTCGTGCATTCATCCGACTGCCCGAAGCTGGAGTTTATTCAACCGCACCCTAATTTC